>NZ_JAVGCZ010000041.1:0-22964 GCF_052928425.1 Glutamicibacter sp. BSL13 | reverse complement strand
GCGTCTACGCCCGTGAGGTGAGCACCGATCCGGCCAAGCCCTGGCTGCTGTATCTGCAGGGCGGACCCGGCGGCAGGTCCCCGCGCCCGGCCTCGCTCTCGGGCTGGCTGGCGGAGGCGGTCAAGCATTTTAGGGTGCTGCTGCTGGACCAGCGCGGCACCGGGCTGTCCACCCCGGCCAATCGCCAGTCCCTGGCGCTGCGCGGGGACGCGGCCGCCCAGGCGCACTACCTGCGCTTCTTCCGGGCCGATTCGATCGTGCGCGACGCGGAGGCGCTGCGCACGGCGCTGGGCATCGAACGCTGGAGCACGCTGGGCCAGAGCTATGGCGGGTTCTGCACGCTGAGCTACCTCTCGTTCTTCCCGCAGTCCCTCCAGCGCTGCCTGATCACCGGCGGGCTGGCCTCGCTCACCGCCGACGCGGACACCGTCTACCGGGCCACCTACCGCAGGATGGCCGAACGCAACGCCGAGTACTTCACCTGGTACCCGCAGGACCGCCAGGTGCTGCAGCGCATCTACCGCCATGTGCGCACCTTCCACGATGAACGCCTGCCCGATGGGCGGCCGGTGACGGTCCCGCTGGTGCAGATGCTCGGGCAGTACCTGGGCGGGAACACCCGGGTGCATTCGCTGCACCATGTGCTGCAGGAGGCGTTCATCGACACCCCGGGCGGGCCGCGGCTGTCGGACACGTTCCTGGCGGTGCTCTACGACCAGGCCAGCCGTGCCGCGAACCCGCTCTACGCGGTGCTGCACGAATCGATCTACGCCCAGGGCCAGGCCACCAACTGGGCCGCAGAACGGGTGCTGGAGGAATTCGCGGAATTCAGCCCGCAGGCCGAGGTGCCGCTGCTGACCGGTGAGATGGTGTACCGCTGGTACTTCGCCGAGGACCCGGCGCTGCGCCCGCTGGAGGAGACCGCCCGGCTGCTGGCCGAATACGAGCACTTCACCCCGCTGTACGACCTGCAGGTGCTGGCCCGGAACCAGGTGCCGGTGGCCGCCGCGGTCTACCACGACGACGTCTACGTGGACCGCGAGCTCTCCCTGGACACCGCCAGCCGGGTGCGGGGCCTGCAGACCTGGGTGACCAAGGCGTTCCACCACGATGGGATCGCCGACGAGGGCGCGTACATCTTCAAGCGGCTGCTGGACATGACCAACGGCGTCGACCCGGATGCGGCGCTGAAGTCCGCCACCGGCCACGGCTCCCCCGGCGCGGCCGTCGCGGACCCCGCCGCCGAGGACACTGCAGCCAAAGACACCGCCACCGAAGACACCACGGCACAGGGCACCACCGGGAACTGAGCGGAGCCCCCGGCACGAACAACGCCCTGCCCCGCGCATCAGTGGATGCGTGGGGCAGGGCGTTGTCCTGCCCTTGGGAGGACTGGTCGTCAGGCGTCCGCGGCGGTGAGGTCCTCGGCGACCTCCTGTTCGCTCTCATGCGAGACGCCGATGTGGCTCAGCGTGTGCCCGGCGAAGGCCAGCACCAGGATCGCCACCACGATCGACCCGGCACCGAACCAGTACGGCGCCCCAGCCCCCAGGGCGGTGGCCAGCGGACCGGCCACGGCCGGGGCGATCGCCCCGCCCAGGAAGCGCACACCGGAGTAGGTGGAGCTGGCCACGTTGCGCGGCAGGTCGGTGGCCTCCATCACGGCCTCGGTCAGCGCCGTGTTCATCACGCCCAGTGCCAGGCCGGCGACGACGATCAGCACGATCAGGACTACCAGGTCCTCGTGGAAGACGGCCATCGCGCCCAGGATCACGGCCAGCGCGCCGAGCATCGTGAACAGGGTGGGACGCAGCCCGAAGTTGCGGGTCAGCGGCGGGGCCACCAGCACCGAGGTGACCGCCAGGGCCAGGCCCCAGCCGAAGAACACCAGACCCAGCTCGTGGGCGCCGAATTCCATGCCCTGGGCGTGCGCGGCGGCCTCCAGCGGGAACGGCGAGTAGGCCAGCAGCACGAAGAACCCGAAGTTGTAGAACACGGCGGTGACCGCCAGCGCCAGCAGCGCCTTGTTGCGCAGCGCCCGGAACCCGGCCAGCAGGGACACCTGCACCGGCGCCTGGGTGGGGGCGCGCAGGAACGCCAGGATCGCGACCAGGCCGATGGCCATCAGCACCGCGGTGCCGAAGAACGGCCCGCGCCAGGAGATGTCGCCCAGCATGCCGCCCAGCAGCGGACCGGTGGCCATGCCCACGCCCAGTGCAGCCTCATAGAGCACGATCGCCTGGCGGCTGCCGCCACTGGCCGCGCCAACGATGGCCGCCAACGCGGTGGAGATGAACAGCGCGTTGCCCAGCCCCCAGCCGGCGCGGTAGCCCAGGATCTGGTTGACGCTGCCGCTGGCCCCGGCCAGGGCGGCAAAGGCCACGATCAGCACCAGGCCGGTCAGCAGGGTGCGCTTCACGCCGATGCGGGCCGAGACCCAGCTGGTGAAGAACATCGCGATGCCGGTGATGAACAGGTAGCTGGTGAACAGCAGCATCGTCTGGGAGGCGCTGGCCTCCAGTTCACGGCTGATGGCCGGCAGGATCGGATCGACCAGGCCGATCCCCATGAAGGAGACCATGCAGGCAAAGGCGATCGCCCATACCGATCCGGGCTGTCGCCATAGTGAGGGCTTGCTAGCGGTACTCGTGTGGATCATCTTCTTTCTGTACGTTTGGTTCTCACAAAATTCGTGGGTGCCGGCGGCGGTCCGCGCCGCGGCCGGCGCGGGTCAGGACAACTGGGATTCGAGGCTGGCCACCATGCAGGTGTACAGCTGCTGCGCCTGGCGCAGCGTGTCGAGCTCCGCCTGGCTCATCTGCCCCAGCGCCTGGGACAGGGCGGCGGTGGCGTGGGCACGGTAGCCCTGCAGCGCGGCTTGTCCCCGCCCGGTGATCTCCACCAGCGCGGCGCGCCGGTCCTGCGGGTCCGCCGAGCGGGTGACCAGCCCTTCGCGTTCCAGGCGGCCCACCAGGCCGGTCATGGTCGGCTGGGCGATCCGCTCGTGCCCGGCCAAATCCCCCACCCGTTGGGCGCCGTGGCGATCCAGCGTGGAGAGCACCCGCCAGGCGGTCACCGAGCGGCCCTGCCCGGCCACCCGGCCCAGCAGCCGGCTCATGAACGCCGCGGAGGTGGAGATCTGCGAGGCGAGCTCGGCGAAGTTCGCGGCGTCGGAGGCTGGCTGGTCTGTCATGGGTACCAGTATAGAAGAAATTACATAGCATGGCTATGTAAGAGTGTGGGGTGTGACTCTCCTCATCTCCGGCCGGGGTGCGCCGCGGGGGCGCCGGGCATGGCAAGGGCCGGGACGGATCATCCGTCCCGGCCCTTGGCCCGGTGGGAGGTCTAGTGCCGGCAACCCGCGCCGGCCGGCTCCCCCAGGGGCGTTACTTCTCGTCCTTCGCTGCGGCCTCGGCCTCGGCGCGGGCCGCGGCACGGCGTCCGAGCGGGGTCCACAGCGACATGACGGTGGCGACCACGATGGTGGAGGCGATCACGATCAGCGACAGGCTGGTGCTGATATCCGGCACCCACTCGATCGGCTGGCCGCCGTTGAGGAACGGCAGCTCGTTCTCGTGCAGTGCGTGGAAGATCAGCTTCACGCCGATGAACGCCAGGATGAAGCTGAGCGCGTGCTTCAGGAAGACCAGTCGGTTCATCAGCCCGCCCAGCAGGAAGTACAGCTGGCGCAGGCCCATCAGCGCGAAGATGTTCGCGGTGAACACGATGAACGCGGACTGGGTCAGCCCGAAGATCGCCGGGATCGAGTCAACGGCGAACAGCAGGTCGGTCATGCCGATGGTAGTGAAGACCATCACCATGGGGGTGAACATCTTCTTCCCGTCGACCTTGGTGCGCAGCTTGTTCCCGTCGTAGTCGTTGGCGATCGGCAGCTTGCTGGTCAGCCGCTTGACCAGACCGGATTCGCTTTCCTCGTCCTCGTCATCGTCCCTCAGCTGGTGCCAGGCGGTCCACAGCAGGAAGGCGCCGAAGATGTAGAAGATCCAGGACAGGTGCTCGATCAGGGTCGCGCCCAGCAGGATGAAGACCGCGCGCAGGATCAGCGCGATGATGATGCCGAACATCAGCACTTCCTGCTGGTACTTCCGCGGGACCGAGAAGCGGGTCATGATGATGATGAAGACGAACAGGTTGTCGATCGACAACGAGTATTCGGTGATCCAGCCGGCGTAGAATTCCTGGCCCAGCTGCGGACCGGCCTGCCACCACAGGATGCCACCGAAGATCACGGCCAGCATGACGTAGAAGGCGACGAACAGGCCGGCTTCCTTCATTGAGGGCTCGTGCGGCCGGCGGACCACGTACAACAGGTCCAAAAGCAGGATCAGGCACAGCGCGGCCAGCGAGATGATTTCAAATTGGAGGGTTAACCCTGAAACGCCCACAGAAATGTAGCCTTTCGTCGTAAGGGTAGGACAAGGGAACCGAAGGTCTCTCCGCCGTCACAAGATCGTGTTGTGTTCGGCTGCTGCATCCGGCGGAACTTCCTCGTACCACGTGTTGACGTTCACAGCATTTGGGATACTCCCCTACGTACGAGAAACCATTGTATCCCATCGCCCCGTCCCAGCCCATGGCCCCGGCCACCCCGCACCGCCACGCGCCGACACATCCATCCACGCCAGCGCCGCGGGCGGCGGCGTAGGCCGTAGGATGGATGAATGGAACAAATCGAGACCGACGGCAGCGCCAACCTCGAGGTCAGCCGCGGAACCCGAATCCATTTGGTAATGCCGGTCCCGGATGCCAGCGGCTTGTTGTGGACGCTGACCGAATGCGGCCAGGGACTGATGGTCGAGCGGGAGCCGGGAATGATCCGCCAGCAGCCCGACGGCAACGGCGCCGCCAAGCGCACCGTCCCGCGGCACCTGGACGCGTCACAGCGCGCGGACCAGGCCACCGCCACCCACGTGGCCTCGCTGCGCGCGATCACCGCCGGATACTGGTCGGTGGAGCTGCAGCTGAGCCGGGCGTGGGAGAACCGCACCGCCCAGGTGCGCCGCTTCACCGTCACCGTCATCTAGCCGCGGCCCGCACCGGGCGTGGCGCTAGGCGTGCCCGGCGCCCTTCATCTGGCGCAGCTCCTTCTTCAGCTCGGAGACCTCGTCGCGCAGCCGGGCGGCAAGCTCGAACTGCAGTTCGGCGGCCGCCGCATGCATCTGCTCGGTCATCTGCTCGATCATCCCCACCAGGTCCTCGGCCGGGGCGGCGGCCAGCCCGTCGCTGCGCACCGGGGTGGACTTGCGCTTGGCGCCCTTGGCCAGCCGGTTGTTGTTCAGCAGCTCCTGGGTGTCGGCGTCCTCGCGGGCCAGCTGGTCGGTGATGTCCGCGATCTTCTTGCGTAGCGGCTGCGGGTCGATGCCGTGCTCCTCGTTGTGCGCCTGCTGGATCGCCCGGCGCCGGTTGGTCTCCTCGATCGCCTGGGCCATCGCGTCGGTCACCTTGTCCGCATACATGAACACCTGACCCGAGACGTTGCGCGCCGCACGCCCGATCGTCTGGATCAGCGAGGTCGCCGAGCGCAGGAAGCCCTGCTTGTCCGCGTCCAGGATCGCCACCAGGGACACCTCGGGCAAATCCAGGCCCTCACGCAGCAGGTTGATGCCCACCAGCACGTCGAAGGAGCCCATGCGCAGTTCGCGCAGCAGCTCCACCCGCCGGATCGTGTCCACATCCGAGTGCAGGTACTGCACCCGGACCTGGTGTTCGGTCAGGTAGTCGGTCAAGTCCTCGGCCATCCGCTTGGTCAGCGTGGTCACCAACACGCGCTCGTCGCGCTCCACGCGCACCCGGATCTCATCGAGCAGGTCATCGATCTGCCCCTTGGTCGGCTTGACGATGATCTGCGGGTCGACCAGGCCGGTGGGGCGGATGATCTGCTCCACCACCCCGTCGGACTTGCCCAGCTCGTACTTGCCCGGGGTCGCCGAGAGGTACACCGTCTGCCCGATCCGCTCCAGGAACTCGTCCCACTTCAGCGGCCGGTTGTCCATGGCGCTGGGCAGCCGGAAGCCGTGCTCGACCAGGGTGCGCTTGCGGGACATGTCCCCCTCGTACATCGCCCCGATCTGCGGGACGGTCACGTGCGACTCGTCGATCACCAGCAGGAAGTCATCCGGGAAGTAGTCCAGCAGGCAGTGCGGGGCCGAACCGGCCTCACGCCCGTCAATGTGCCGCGAGTAGTTCTCGATCCCGTTGCAGAAGCCCATCTGCTCCATCATTTCCAGGTCATAGGTGGTGCGCATGCGCAGCCGCTGGGCCTCGACGAGCTTGTTCTGCTGCTCCAGCTCCGCCAGGCGTTCGGCCAGCTCATCCTCGATCGACTTGATCGCCCGGTTCATCCGCTCCGCACCTGCCACATAGTGGCTGGCCGGGAACACGTACATCTCGTCCTCCTCCCGCACCACTTCCCCGGTCACCGGGTGCAGGGTGTGGATCGCGTCGACCTCGTCGCCGAAGAACTCGATGCGCACCGCCAGCTCCTCGTACATCGGGATGATCTCCACCGTGTCCCCGCGCACCCGGAAGGTGCCGCGGTGGAAGTCCATGTCGTTGCGGGTATACTGCATGGCCACGAACTGGCGCAGCATGTCGTCCCGGTTCAGCTGCATGCCGCGGCGCAGGGTGACCATCCCGGCGACGTATTCCTCCGGGGTTCCCAGGCCGTAGATGCACGAGACGGTGGCGACCACGATCGTGTCGCGGCGGGTGAGCAGCGAGTTCGTCGCCGAGTGGCGCAGCCGCTCCACCTCCTCGTTGATCGAGGAGTCCTTCTCGATGAAGGTATCGGTCTGCGGCACGTAGGCCTCGGGCTGGTAGTAGTCGTAATAGGAGACGAAGTACTCCACCGCGTTGTTCGGCAGCAGTTCACGAAATTCGTTGGCCAGCTGCGCGGCCAGGGTCTTGTTCTGCACCATCACCAGGGTGGGGCGCTGCACCTGCTCCACCAGCCAGGCGGTGGTGGCGGACTTGCCGGTGCCGGTGGCGCCCATCAGCACAATGTCCTTCTCGCCGGCCTTAATGCGTTCGGCCAGCTCGGCGATCGCCTGCGGCTGGTCCCCGGCAGGCTGGTATTCGCTGATGACTTCAAAGGGGGCGACGACGCGCTTGATCGGCTGTGCAAGGCTCATGCACCCAGCATAACGAGCCGCACCCCCGCGCGGCACCCGTTATCGCCCTCGGCGCATCCCGCCGCGGATGATCGCCCGCTTGGCCGTGTTGGACATCATCGAGCCAAAGAAGCCGGTGGTAAGCACGGTCGCCGCGGCCAGCCCCAGCAGCGCCAGCCACCCGGAGACGTAGACCACCGGGGAGTAGGGCCCGTTCGAGGCGACGAACTCACTGCGCCCGCCAAAGCCCAGCCACAGCACCAGGGCGACGGCGAACGCGGCAAGCATCACCCATTTGGAGATCCGCAGGGTCAGCTTCATGCACTGAACCCGTTCCGGAAGACGCGGGTGACCTTCTCGTTCAGCTGCTCGATGCTCCCGTCGTTGTGGATCACCACGTCGGCCACGGCCGCGCGCTGCTCGTCGGTGGCCTGGGCCGCCATCCGGGCGACCGCCTCGGCCCGGTCCCAGCCGCGGTCCTCCATCATCCGCCGGATCCGCTCATCGTGCGGGGCCTGGACCACCAGCACCTTGTCAAAACGCTGGTACTGGTCGCTTTCCACCAGCAGCGGGATGTCCTCCACCACCACCTCGGCGCCGTCGGCCACCGCCACGGCGCGCAGGCGTTCGGCCTCGGCGCGCACCGCCGGGTGCACGATCGCGTTCAGCTTCTCGCGCTCCCCGGCGTCGGCGAACACCACCGCGGCCAGCGCGGCCCGGTCCAGGCTGCCGTCCTCGGCGAACACCTGCGAGCCGAAGGCCAGCCCGATCTGCTCCAGCGCCGGGGTCCCGGGCTCCACCACCTGCCGGGCGATCGCGTCGGCATCGATCACCACCGCGCCCAGCTTCAGCAGCTGCGCGGCCACCGCCGATTTGCCCGAGGCGATGCCCCCGGTCAGTCCCACATGAATCATGACACCCGCTAAGTAAGAATGGCCTCAGGTCTAGAACTCCACCCTATAAACTAAGTCAGATGAACAGCAACGTTTCGGTGGCGAGTCGGTACACCACCTTGGCCGCGGACCTGTCGCACGAAGTGGAGATCAAGCGTTCGCGCTTCATCACCTACCTGTACCGGGTGTCCTCCGAAACCGACGCCCGCGGGCACATTGCCGCGCTGCGCAAGCAGCATTTCGACGCCCGCCACCACTGCAGCGCGTTCGTGCTCGGCGCGGACCGGATGACCCAGCGCTCTTCCGACGACGGGGAGCCGGCCGGCACCGCCGGGATCCCGATGCTGGAGGCGCTGATCAAACGCGAAACCACCCACGGCACCGATTTGAGCGACGTGCTGGCCGTGTGCGTGCGCTACTTCGGCGGGATCAAGCTCGGCGCCGGCGGGCTGGTGCGCGCCTACTCCGACTCCGTCTCCCAGGCGCTGGACGCGGCCACCCTGGTCACCCGGCAGCGGATGCTGCGCTTGGCCGTGCCCGCCGAGCATTCGCAGGCCGCACGCTATGAAAACGATCTGCGCGCCGCCGGCTACCAGCTCGGCGCCACCGACTGGCAGGCCGAGGGTGCGCTGCTGCAGGTGGCGATCGCCGACGAGCCCGGCGCCGAGGACGAGTTCCAGCGCCAGCTGGCCACCCTCTCCTCCGGCGCCCTGCACGGGCAGCTGCAGGGCCACGACTGGGTGGACGTGCCCCAGGGCGGTGGGCGGTGAGCGAGCTGCTGGACGCCCTGCGCCGCTACCCGGACGTGGAGGCCGAGAACCTGCACGCCGTGGACGCGGCCGAACGGCTGATCCTGGACACCGTGCACAGCTGGCCGGGCACGGTCAGCGTGCTCAACGACCACTACGGCGCGCTCAGCCTGGGCGCGTTGGCCGCCGGCGCCGAACGGGTGCTGGTGCACACCGATTCGCTCACCGCCCAGCGTGCGATCACCGCCAACCTGCAGCGCCTGGCCCCGCATTGGCTGGAGCGGCTGCAGCTGCTGGACCCCGGAACGGCGCTGCGGGATGCCGAACTGGTGCTGCTGAACCTGCCGCGCGGGCTGGATGTGCTCGACGAATTCGCCGCGCTCATCGCGGAACACGCCCACCCGGAGGTGGTGGTGCACGCCGGGGGGCGCATCAAGCACCTGAACCGCTCCATGAACCAGGTCCTGCAGGCGCGCTTCGCCCGGCTCGACGTGTCCCTGGCCCGGCAGAAGTCCCGCGTACTCACCGCCCGCACCCCGCTGCCGCACCAGCCGGTGCCCAGCTTTCCGGCGCAGGCCACCCACACAGTCAACGGCCGGCGCTTTACGCTGCGCGCCTCCGCGGCGACCTTCGGCCAGGCCCGGCTGGATCCGGGCACCCGGCTGCTGCTGGAGCACCTGCCGGATCTTTCCGGACAGGATGAACTGGTGGACCTGGCCTGCGGCAACGGCAGCATCGGGATCTACGCGGCACTGGCCACCCCCGGGCTGCGGGTGGCGGCCTCGGACCATTCGGCCTCCGCGGTGGCCTCCACCGCCGCCGGTGCGGCGCTGAACGGGCTGGGCGGGCGCATCAGCGTCGTGCAGGATGACGGGCTGTCCCGGCTGCCCGCCGCCAGCGCCCACCTGATCACCCTGAATCCGCCCTTCCACATGGGCAACACGGTGCATGCCGGGATCGCGCTGAAGCTGCTTGATGAGGCGGCCCGGGTGCTCGCCGACGGCGGCCAGCTGTTGTGCGTCTACAACTCCCACCTGCGCTACCGCGGGGAAATCACCCGGCGCATCGGCCCGGTCCGCCAACTGGCCCGCGACTCCAAGTTCACGGTGGTGCAGGCCACCCGGCAGCGGCACTAAACCGGGGCATGTGGCCCGGCACCGCTGGGCACCGGAACGCCATGCCGCGCCAACCACCGGGCCCGGCAACCACCGGGCACGGGAACACGAAAAGAGTTATCCACATCTTTCGCTGCCCGCCGCCGCCTCGCGGGTTGACGGCGCACACTGGGGCCATGAGCAACAACAACCTGCGCCAGGCGGTCGAACAGATCGCCGCGCACCTGCGACAGCCGGCCGGGCTCAGCGCCCAGGACGCCGCGGCGCTGTGCCAGCTCATGACTTCCCTGCCCGCAGCCCTGCACCAGGCCGCCCAGGCGAACACCGATCCCCGCTACGCCGTCCGGCTGGCCAGCAGCACCGAAAGCGCCGGGGACCACATCGCCCGCCTCAAGATCCTGTGCGCCCACCTGGCCGAGCGCCACGCCCTGCACTGCCTGGATCCCCGGGAGCTGGACGTGCTGCGCGATCATTGCGATTCCCCGGACACCGCCACGGACGAGCCATCCCCGGCGGCCCCCGACTCCGCCGACGTTGCGGCCCGCTACGCGCTGGGTCGGCCCACCTTCAAGGACCCGGCCGAATTCCTGGCCGGTTGGCTGCCGCTGGACTACCACGAGGCCAAACGCCGGGTGAACGCAGCCCGGCAACTGATTGGCCGGTTCGATGACGCCGGCGTGCCGGTCGACCCCCAATTCCCGAAGCTGGCCGCGAAATTCAACGACGCCTCTGTGCCGCCCCAATCGGTGATCTCCGCGGCCGGACGGCTGGCCGCCTTGGAGCCCGTCGCCGAGGGCACCGAGCAGCCGCTGCCACCGGTGCTCACCCCGGAGGGCGCCACCGTGGAAGACGTGGCCCAGAGCCTGGTTGCCGAACCCAATCCGGCCACGCGCAGCAAGAAACTAAACCAGCTGTTCAAGCAGGCGCGGACCACCACCGAACAGCTCGATCCCGTCACTGCCACCGGCCTGTTCCGGACCGGGGCGAAGAACGGGCTGGTGAACTATGCGTTGCGGCTGTTGCCCGGCGACGCGGAACTGATCGAATCACTGATCGCCCAGGCCGATAATCCGCGCACCGATGCCGGGACCGACAGCCGTGTGCTCGACGATCCCGCGGAAGCTGGCGCACCGAGTGGATCTGCGCCGGCTCCGGACGCCGAGGATCGCCCGGACTTTGTCACCGCAGAGGAAGCGGCGCAGAGCGGTCCGATCAGCTCGGTGGCCGCCAATGTCCCACAGCGCCGGCTCAGGGCGCTGCTCGGGTTCCTGCGCCTGGACATCGACAAGATCCTGCGCGACCACTCGCGCCGCCAACGCAAGGCCAAGGGCAAGGCCCAAAAGCGGGCTGCATTGCCGCCACTGGTCCGGCCCCTGGTAATGGTGCACCTGACACTGGCCGAGCTGCGCGGCGAAGCCAAAACCCACGGACTGACCGCACATGGGCTGGAACTGTCGGCCACCGACCTGCGCCGAATCCTGGCCCGTGCCAGGATCATCCCGATGACGCTGGGCGGCAAGGGGGAAATTCTCGATGTGGGCCGCAGCCAGCGCGAATACCCGCTGCCCATGGCCCGGGCGATCAAGGCCCGGGATCGCGGATGCATCGTCCCGGGCTGCAAGGTGCCAGTGGAGCACTGCGAAATCCACCACATCAGGTTCTGGAAGGATGGCGGAGTTACCGCCGTGCGGTGGGCCGCGACCATGTGCACGAAGCACCACCACGATGTGCATGCCGGGCTGCTCAAAGTCATCTCCAACGGCGGGGTGCCGCAGGTGATCCTGCCCAAATTCCAGGATCCGCTGCAGCTTCCCCGCCGCAATTCCATCAACTACCGGCTCGGCGACCTGTTCCGGCCGGCAGACCCGGTCGCTCCTCCCCCATAAGGGAACCCGCTCCCCTGCCGCCGGCACTGCTGGCTGCCCATCGCGCGCCGACGCGATGAAGGTCTTCGGCCGTGGTGCGTGGTCAGCCCGCCTGGCGGTGCGGAAGCAGGTAGGGCCGCCGCCCCTCAACCCGCACGGCACTGCCGTCAATCCCGACCCCGGTCAGGGGGATGCGATCCAGTTCCTTGCCCGGTTGCCCCTGCCACACCACCGGTTCCAGGGACACATCGCGCCGCGCCCGCCAGCGTACGGTGCGCCGGTTGCGGCGCAGCACCTCCGAAACCCGATGCGGGTACAGCGCCAAACGTCCCTGCGGTGACCCAAGTGTGGAAACCGGGCCACTGTCCACCGGCAACGGGCGGCAGTCCCACCCGCTCAGCCCCATCACCTCCAGCTCGGTTCCGGCGGGAATCAGCTGGTCGTTCACGTGCTCTGCCCAGACCCACGGGTTCAGGGCGTGGCGCACAAACTCCTGCCTGCTCATGCTGTTGACGGCCTGCACCCCGTGCCGGGCACATTCTTCGTGGACCGGTACGAACGCGGCCAGCCAGGGATCGTCGTGTTCCGGTTCGGCGGCTGCCTCAAAGTTGCTTGCAGGTGCGCCGCACCTGCAGTCCTCCTCGGAGGCTTCCGAGCGCGCCACCACTCCGCTCAGTGCGCCCAGGTGAATCGCGCCGCCTTGTCCCCCACCGACCGGGATCCGCAGGACCAGGGGCCCGACGAACCGCTGGGCGGCGAAACGCACCAGGACCAGCAACCCCCAGCACGCGAGCCCGATCAGCCCACAGGCAGCGGTTTGCAGATGTTGTATCTGGATCCGGTCCACCTGTTGCTGTGCATCGGTGAAATAGTCGAAGCCAACCCTAGCCAAGCCGTACACGAATCCGGCCGCGGATAGTTTGGCCAGCCACGGGGCCACTTGTTTCCGGGCGGCGGTGTGCTGCAGCAAACTCTTCTCAACCATCACGGATTGCACCGCTTCACGTCGCCAGGTACGCAAGCTTCTGGTGAAACGCAGGCCACTGAGCATTCCGAGCCCACCCAGCAGGCCGAAACATCCGGCGCCCAGCGCAAGGACCCGCTGTTCCAGCGGCGGCCATGGCATCCAGGCCACGAGGGCCAGGCAGGTGGCCGCGGCAACCCAGGGCGCCTGGCGTCCGCTGGCCACCATCACCGCCACCGCACCGACGGCGGCAGTGAGCGCACCCCACCAGCCCTGCGCCAGCCAGGGAAGGTCATGCCCGCGGCAGCCGATGAGCCAGATGAGCAACCCCAGTACCGGCAGCCAGGTGCCAAGGCTCAAGATCCAGTTGGGGATGCTGCGCGGAACATTGCCCCACTCCTGCTCGCTCAGGCGCCGGAACGGGACGCTGACCTTCTCGGAGCGCAGCAGGTCCCTTGCCATCTCGGTTTCCTGTCCCATCGGCCCCTTTGCCTCTCGTTCGTGATGCCCGCTTAATTGGGATTCTCTAAATCAAGACTAGTTTTGGGGCAGCGGGGAAGAAGGCCCGGAAGGAGGACTTTGCGGCGCGGCTCGTCAACATTTTGGAGGAGCTACGCAGCCCGCCACGGTGACACGTGGCGTCCGATTAAACGACGACGGCGGGTTTGCCCCTGGTATCAGGGACAAACCCGCCGTCGTTCAGCTAGCGCTGGACGCTACGCGGCAATTAGTTGCCGGTCAGCTTCTCGCGCAGGGCAGCCAGTGCCTCGTCCGAAGCCAGGGTTCCGGAATCGGAAGCCGGTGCCTCGGAGGAGTACGAAGCCGGTGCCGGCTCGGCAGCGGTCGGCTCGGCGGTGGCGTCGGCGTTCATGGCCTCGGCAACCTGCTTCTTGTGAGCTTCCCAACGCTCCTGGGCAGCAGCGTACTGTGCTTCCCAAGCGGCGCGCTGGGTCTCGAAGCCCTCCAGCCATTCGTTCGACTCCGGATCGAAGCCCTCCGGGTACTTGTAGTTGCCCTCTTCGTCGTACTCTGCGGCCATGCCGTACAGAGCCGGATCGAATTCGGTACCCTCCGGGTCGACACCCTCGTTGGCCTGCTTGAGGGACAGGGAGATGCGGCGGCGCTCCAGGTCGATGTCGATGACCTTGACGAACAGCTCGTCGCCCACGGAGACAACCTGCTCGGCCAGCTCGACGTGGCGCACGGCCAGCTCGGAGATGTGCACCAGGCCCTCGATGCCGTCTTCGACGCGAACGAACGCACCGAACGGAACCAGCTTGGTGACCTTGCCCGGCACAACCTGGCCCAGGGCGTGGGTGCGGGCGAAGGTCTGCCACGGATCTTCCTGGGTGGCCTTCAGCGACAGGGAGACACGCTCGCGGTCCAGGTCCACTTCCAGAACCTCGACGGTGACTTCCTGGCCAACCTCGACAACCTCGGACGGGTGGTCGATGTGCTTCCAGGACAGCTCGGAGACGTGCACCAGGCCGTCGACGCCGCCCAGGTCCACGAAGGCACCGAAGTTGACGATCGAGGAGACAACGCCCGGGCGAACCTGGCCCTTCTCGAGCTTGTTGAGGAAGGTCGAGCGAACCTCGGACTGGGTCTGCTCCAGCCATGCACGGCGGGAGAGCACCACGTTGTTGCGGTTCTTGTCCAGCTCGATGATCTTGGCTTCGATTTCCTGTCCGATGTACGGGGCCAGGTCGCGAACGCGACGCATCTCGACCAGCGATGCCGGCAGGAAGCCGCGCAGGCCGATGTCCAGGATGAGGCCACCCTTGACAACCTCGATGACGGTACCGGTAACGACGCCGTCTTCTTCCTTGATCTTTTCGATATCGCCCCAGGCACGCTCGTACTGAGCACGCTTCTTGGAGAGAATCAGACGGCCTTCCTTGTCTTCCTTGGTCAGGACCAGGGCTTCGACGTTGTCGCCGACGGTGACAACTTCACCCGGGTCAACGTCGTGCTTGATGGAAAGCTCGCGGGAAGGGATGACACCTTCGGTCTTGTAACCGATGTCGAGCAGGACTTCGTCATGGTCAACCTTGACGACGGTGCCTTCGACGAGGTCACCATCATTGAAGTACTTGATGGTGGCGTCGACGGCAGCCAGGAAGTCCTCAGCAGATCCGATGTCGTTGATGGCAACGACCGGGGTGCTGTGCTTCTCGTTCGAGGTGATGGTCATGTAGTAGGGACTCCGATGTGGATAGTTTATGGTCAGTCGAGACTCCGGAAGTCCCGGAATTTCGAGGTGTGTACTGCATAGCGAGTGGACATGGCAAAGCCATGACACACTTTTCAAGTTTACGCGCTTGCACAGGCCTCGGTCAAAGTCACGTCGACATCCGGTGGATGGCCGCGCAAGTGTTGTTGGACACAATTGCGCGGCGCCCCGTCCTACGTAATGCCGGCGCGGCTCGGCCTAGAACTCGTAGGGCGTGAACGCGCTGCGCGGTTGGGCGAACAGCATTTCCAGCTCGTTGAGGTCGCGGTCTGAACGGCACTGCACCAGGCCCACGTCCACCAGATCGGCCAGCCGCGCGCTGGCGAGGTAGAGCCGCGGCAGCACCGAAACATCCATGGACAGCTCTGGCAGCCGGTGTTCGGTGGCGGGATTCGGCGTGACCTTTGCCCGGCCCTGCTCGATGCGCACCTGATAGGTGCCGTCGGCCAGGCCCAGCTGATCACGCAGCACCAGCACGAAGGAACCGTCCCGGCTCCACGCGCGGGCCTGCAGCGCGGCGACGGGGTCCAGCAGCCGCAGCCACAGCACGTCCCGGGTCTCTTCCACCTTGTAGTTGCGGTCGTTGGCCAGCATCAGGCGCAGCGGGTCATCGACCGGCCCGGCGCCAAGCACCTCGCCGATCAGGTCGTGGTTGCCCAGGAATTCGAGCAGGGCCACGCGGGCGGCGGCGTTCTGGGCCAGTAGTCCACGCACCATCATGGCCCGGGGCTTGGAGTCCCGGCTCTGGTACTTGTAGCTGATCAGCCCGTCGAGCGTTCCGTGCTGGTCGTAGTGCGCGGCCAGACGCGCGTCCTTGGCCGGGGCGAGATTCTCCCACCCGTCCAGCTGGCCCAGAATGTAGCCGCGGTCGAACGCCGAGGCGTCAATGGAACCGTAGGTGCCGGCCATGCAGCGTTCGGCCAGTTCGTCGAAGTGCGGTTCGATCTGCTCGGCGCTGACTTCCATGACCCGCCCGGGCAACGGCTCGCGCAGCTTCAGGCCGTCGGTGCACTCCAGCGCGAAGCGGTTCTCGTAGCTGGCGATGCCGTAGCCCCAACGCCCGTAGATCCGGGCGTCCGAGGCGGTCAGCGCCGCCCACGGGTAGCCCTGCTGCTTCGCGTAGCCCAGATCCTCGGTGATCTGGCGCCCCAGGATGCCGCGGCGCCGGTAGCTGGGGCTGACCGTGACGGCGGTGATCTTGTAGATCGACAAGTCGGTTCCGGCCCCTGCGTTCAGCCGGCCCGGGAAGCCGCCATAGGTGTGCACCGGTTCGTTTTCGTGCAGCGCCGGGCTGCCCGCATCCCGATCGTAGACCAGGGACATCCGCATTTTCTGGGCCGCGGTAATCTGCCGCCAGCGCTCGGCCGCGTCCTCGTTGGTCACTGGACTGTGGAAGCCGCGGGCGGTGGCGCGGTGGAACCGGTCCAGGTGTTTCATTTCTTGCTCGGTGAGCTGGTCGGCCTGCCAGTGCTCGGTGTGCAGCTTGTCCATGGTGGGTCCTTCCATCGGTTGGTGGGACGTGGTGCGGGCCGCGCGGGTGTGCCGCCCGTCGAATCGTGGATGGTGCCGTGAATCGTGGATGGTGCTGGGGGTGGTGAAGGGTGCGGTGGGCGGTCAGTGGGAGCGCTGGCCCGTGGGGTGTGCGCCCCCGGTGTCCGATCCGGCTGCGGGACCGGATCGGACACCGGCTAGGGGTGGCGTCGGCCCCTAGTGGCCGGCCTCGTGCCAGGAGTGGCCGATGCCGGGCTGCACGTCCAACGGGACACGCAGCTGGGCCGCGTTGCCCATCTGTTCGGTGACCAGGGCCTGCACCTGCTCCAGCTCCCCCTCGGCGATCTCCAGCACCAGTTCGTCATGGACCTGCAGCAGCATCCGGCTCTTCAGCCCGGCCGCCGCCAGTTCCGCGTCCACCTGCAGCATCGCGACCTTGATGATGTCCGCGGCCGAGCCCTGGATGGGGGCGTTCAGCGCCGCGCGTTCGGCGATGTCGCGCAGGCGGCGGTCGGAGCTGTTCAGTTCCGGCAAGTAGCGGCGGCGCCCAAAGATCGTTTCGGTGAACCCGTCCTTGCGGGCCTGGTCGACCACTGAACGCAGGTAGGTGCGCACCGCGCCGAAGCGGTCGAAGTAGTCCTTCATCAGGGTGCGGGCCTCATCGACGGTGATCTTCAGCTGCTTGGACAGTCCGAAGGAGCTCAACCCGTAGGCCAGCCCATAGCTCATCGCCTTGACCTTGGAGCGCATCTCGCTGGAGACCTCTTCGGGGCTGACGTTGAACACCCGCGAGCCGACGTAGCGGTGCAGGTCCTCCCCGTCCTGGTAGGCCTGGATCAGGCCCTCATCCCCGGAGAGGTGGGCCATGATGCGCATTTCGATCTGCGAGTAGTCCACGGTCAGCAGCTTGTCGTAGCCCTCGCCGACGACGAACACGTCGCGGATGCGCCGGCCCTCCTCGGAGCGGATCGGGATGTTCTGCAGGTTCGGGTTCAGGCTGGACAGGCGTCCGGTGGCCGCGACGGTCTGGGCGTAGGTGGTGTGGATCCGCCCGTCCTCGGCGATCGACTTGCGCAGCCCCTCCACGGTCTGGCGCAGCTTGATCGCATCGCGGTAGGCCATCAGCGCGACCAGGAACGGGTGCCCGGTCTTGACCAGCAGGTCCTGCAGCGACTCGGCATCCGTGGTGTAGCCGGTCTTGATCTTCTTGGTCTTGGGCAGCTCCAGTTCCTCGAACAGCACCACCTGCAGCTGCTTCGGGCTGGAGAGGTTCACCTCGTGGCCGATCGCGTCGTAGGCCTCCTGGGTGGACTGCTCCACCTGGGTGGTGAAGTGGTCGTAGAGCTCATCCAGCTTCGTGCGGTCCACCGCGATCCCGGCCCGCTCCATGTCGAACAGCACCCGCACCAGCGGCAGCTCAATGTCCTTCATCAGCTGTGCGGCGTGCTTTTCCTCCAGGCGCCCGACCAGGTACTCGGAGAGCTCGTTGATGGCCTGGCTCTGCGCCAAGGTGGCGTTCTTCAGCTCCGGGTCCACCCCCATCCCCAGGTCCAGCTGCCCCTTCTTCTCCGGCTTGACCACCGGGACGGTGGCCTTCAGGTGGTACTGGGCGATGTCGGCCAGGTCGTGGCTGCGCCGGTCCGGCTGGATCAGGTAGGCGCCGATCAAGGTGTCGTCGACGACGCCGACCAGGTCCAGGCCGCGTTCTGCCAGCAGGTGCATGCTGGCCTTCGCATCGTGCAGCACCTTCGGTGCGCGCGGATCCCCCAGGTAGTCGGCCAGCGCGCGGTCGGTCTGCTCATCCAGTTCACTCAGGCTGATCCAGGCGGACTCGGTGCCGTGGGTCAGGGCCAGGGCGGCCGCTTCCCCGCCGCTGACGGCCGGCTGCAGGGCGATCTTCGCCCCGTCGGCGGCCTTGATGAACTCGTCCAGCTGCTGCGCGGTGGTGATCTCGGTGAGGTTGAACTCGATGACCTCGCGTTCGACCTCCTCTTCCTGGGCGGCGAACAGGTCAAAGAGGCGCTTGCGCAGGGTGTTGAACTCCAGCGCGTCGAACAGGTTTTCCACGGCCTCGCGGTTCGGGCTTTCCAGCACGGACTCTTCCAGGGTGACCGGCAGGTCCAGGTCGCGGTGCAGTTCGTTCAGGCGCCGGTTGCGCTTGACGTTCTCCACGTGCTCGCGCAGGTTGTTGCCGACTTTGCCCTTGATGGAGTCGATGTTCTCCAGCACGCCGTCCAGCGAACCGTACAGGCCCAGCCATTTCGCGGCCGTCTTGGGGCCAACCCCGGGCACGCCGGGCAGGTTGTCCGCGGTTTCCCCGACCAGCGCGGCCAGGTCGCAGTAGCGTTCGGGGCGGACGAAGTACTTGGCTTCGATAGCGTCGGCGTCCATCGGCGGGATGTCGCTGATGCCCTTCTTCGGGTAGAGCACCAGGGTGTCCTCGTTGATCAGCTGGAACGCGTCGCGGTCCCCGGAAACGACCAGCACCTTGAAGCCGGCGTCCTCACCCTGCCGGGCCAGGGTGGCCAGGATGTCATCGGCCTCGTACCCCTCCAGGGTGATGCTGGGAATGTTCATCGCCTTCATGACCTCTTGGATCAGGTCGATCTGGCCGTAGAACTCCTCGGGAGTCTTGTTGCGCCCGCCCTTGTATTCGGTGTACTCCTGGGAGCGCAGGGTCGGGGTGTCCAGGTCGAACGCGACCGCCACGTGAGTTGGCTTCTGCTGGCGGATCATGGTCAGCAGCATGGAGACGAACCCGTGCACAGCGTTGGTGTGCTGACCGGTGCTCGTGGCGAAGTTCTCGGCGGGCAGCGCATAGAAGGCGCGGAACGCCATCGAGTGCCCGTCAATGATCAGCAGTCGTCGGTCCGATTCGGACATCACTTTGGTTGTTTCACTCACACCTGCCAGCCTAGTTGCACTTCGGGACATTTTCACTTCCCGAACCACGCAATCTTTGGCACATCCCCGGGCCCTTGGCTCCGGCCGGAGCGGCAACATGGGCAGGCCAGGTGCGGGAAGGGGGCGGTGCCACTGCCGGGCTACGGGGCGGCAACCCGGTAGCGGTCCTCCAATACCCCATTCTCGTGGGCCGTGCGGTCGATCAGGGTGAAGTCGGCAGGGGTCTTGGTGTCGAAGACGCTCACCCCGCTGCCCAGGACCACCGGGACGGTAAGCAGCTGCAGCTCATCGAGCACCCCGGCGGTAAGGAACCTCCCGGCCAGCTGGGCCCCGCCCAGGATCCAGACGTCCTGCTGGCCGGCGCTGCGGGCAATGTCGTGCGACCACAGGTCAATGTCCCCGCGCACGAACGTCAGGTCGGCCCCGGGAGTGGAGGGCAGTTCGTGGTGGGTGAACACCCACACCGGTTTGCCGGCGTAGGGCCAGGGCCGCTCAAGTGCGGTGAGCTGCTTGACCAGCCACAGGTAGGTCTGGCCACCAATGACGATCGCGCCGATCTCGTCGAAGAACTTCTGGAACCCGGGCAGCGCGCCCTGCGCGCCGCCGAAGGGTTCAAGCCAGCGGGTTTCACCGGCCGAATCGGCGATAAAACCATCGATGGAGGCACCCACATAGTATTTGAAGCTCGTCATGGCTCCAGTCTATGGGTGCCTCCATCGGTGAAGGTACTCGGGCGGGAAATTAGCTCAAACGCCCAGGATGCTGGCGCTCAGGGCCGGCACGATCAGGATGATGCCGAAAAGCACCACGATTCCGCAGAAGGCGAAGCAGGCGAACGCGCCGAAGCGGTTCAGGGCCTCATGGCGGTCGTCATCGCGGGCGACGGCCAGCAGGCGGACGCCAAACGAGTACGCGCTGACGATGAGGATGGCGGCGACCCAGGTGGTTACCGCGACGATCAGGAATGCTGCCCAGTCGATGGTCACTTCTTGGCCCCCTGCGTGGGATTCTTCTTGGCGTTGTTCTTCGCCGCTTCCTTCGCGGCCGCCTTGGCGGCCTTCTCGCGCTTGCGGCGTTCCTTCTTCGACAGGATCTTCACTGCGGCACCCGAGGAGTCGATGTCGGAGATCGCGTTGTCGTGGCCGACAACGTCACGGCGCGAGAGCACCCAGAACACCAGCAGGATTCCGGCGCCCAGCACGCTGACGACCAGGGTGCCGGCGTTGCCCAGGTGCATGACCAGGGCGGCCAGCGCGCCGACGACTGCCGCGGCCGGCAGGGTGAACAGCCAACCCAGCGCGATGCGCCCGGCGGTACCCCAACGCACCTCGGCGCCCTTGCGGCCCATGCCCGAACCAATCACCGAACCGGAGGCGACCTGGGTGGTCGACAGGGCGAAGCCCAGGTGCGAGGAGGCCAGGATCGCCGAGGCGGTGGACACTTCCGCGGAGAAGCCCTGCGCGGGCTTCACATCGGTCAGGCCCGAGCCCATGGTGCGGATGATACGCCAACCGCCGGTGTAGGTGCCCAGCGCGATGGCCAGCGCACAGCTGGTGATGACCCACAGGTGCGGGCCGGTGCCGGCTTCCTGCATCCCGGCGGCAACCAGGGTCAGGGTGATGACGCCCATGGTCTTCTGCGCGTCGTTGGTGCCGTGGGCCAGTGCCACGAGCGAGGAGGAGAAGATCTGGCCGTAGCGGAACCCGCCGCGCTTGGGCGAAGCGCCTGATTGACGCTTGGTGATGGCGTAGGCCAGCTTCGTACACACGTACGCGGAGACACCGGCAATCACCGGGGCACACAGCGCCGGCAGCAGCACCTTGCTCATCAGCACGCCGTAGTCGATGGCGCCCAGCCCGGCGCCGACGATGGCCGCACCGATCAGGCCGCCGAACAATGCGTGGGAGGAGCTGGAGGGAAGGCCCAACAGCCAGGTCAGCACGTTCCAGATCACTGCGCCCATCAGGCCGGCGTAGATCATTTCCGGCATGATTTGCACGCCGCCCTCGCCCTCCTTGATGATTCCGCCGGAGATCGTCTTGGCAACCTCGGTGGAGAGGAACGCGCCTACCAAGTTGAGGGCTGCGGCGAGCAACACAGCTTTTTTCGCTGTGATGGCGCCGGTTGCGATTGGAGTGGCCATCGCATTGGCCGTGTCATGAAAACCGTTGGTGAAGTCGAAGAACAACGCCAAGGTAATGACCAGGACGACGATGAGCGTCAAATCCATTGAATACCAGCCTGGGGGTCGAACGGCTAAGGGAAAGTTTTCTGCTCAGCACACCGCGATATCGATCCATCTGCACGGTGAACGACACGGCACAATGGCCGCGAGCCAGTTCAATCATATGACTACCTGTCACTGAGTCAATCTGAAAAGTCAACCCAGATCTGGCGAACAACGGGTGACACGCAGGTGAACCCGGATCGTCCTATGATCAAGCTAACAGGCGGTTTCCGCCGGCTTTTCGTTTCTGCGGATGCGGTGCAAAGCACTGCTGGCACGAAAAATCCCCACCGCGCAACCCGCAGGTCGTGCGAAGGGGATTCCATCACCAGGTGCCCAAGGTGGGACTCGAACCCACACATCTTTCGATACCGCATTTTGAGTGCGGCGCGTCTACCGATTCCGCCACTTGGGCTGGCACTTTTACGATAGTACTGGACGGATTTTGGATTTCCTAATCGAATCTTCCGCGTCATCGGGCATACCGGCCCCCAGGCAAGTAGGCTGTTCTTAGAAACCCCGGTTTCCCGCCCAGCATCTGCCTTCCGGCGTTAGCGAGCGACCAGAATTGCTGCCCGTGTGAACACAAAGGAAACGAATTGAGCCAGCTGCCCGACATCACCAAGATCCCCGCCGAAACGCCTGGCACCGCCCGCCGCGTACTCGTGGCCGAGGATGAGACCCTGATCCGCCTGGACATCGTCGAAATCCTGCGCCAAGAGGGATACGAGGTAGTGGCCGAGGTCGACAATGGGGAAAGCGCCATTGAGAAGGCCCGCGAGCTGAAGCCGGATCTGGTCCTGATGGACGTGAAGATGCCGGTGCTTGACGGGATCAGCGCCGCGGAAACCATCGTCAAGGAACGCATCTGCCCGGTCGTGCTGCTGACCGCGTTCAGCCAGAAGGAACTGGTGGACCGGGCCCGGGAGGCCGGCGCCATGGCGTACGTGGTCAAGCCGTTCACCGAGGCCGACCTGACCCCGGCCATCGAAATCGCGATCTCCCGGCACGACGAGCTGCGCGCCCTGGAGGAGGAAGTCAGCAACCTCAGCGAGCAGTTCGAGACCCGCAAGCTGGTGGATCGGGCCAAGAGCCTGCTGATCACCAAGATGGGGCTGACCGAGCCCGAGGCGTTCCGCTGGATCCAGAAGACCTCCATGGACCGCCGGTTGAGCATGCGCCAGGTGGCCGAAACCGTGATCGATCAGGTCAAGTAGGGACCACCCCAGCCACGGGTTCACCCCAGGACAGCCCGCCGCCGCTGCGGACCGAATCTCACGCGGCCATCGCCTTGCCGGCGGTGGCCGCGTTTGACGTTTAAATCGTGCCGTGGCGCCACAGCGGCGGAGCCGTCATCGCACCTCGGGCGCGGACGCCGCGCTGCACGGTTTGC
>NZ_JAVGCZ010000040.1:0-24603 GCF_052928425.1 Glutamicibacter sp. BSL13 | reverse complement strand
GGGCATCCGCCCCCGGCGCCCCCAACAGGGCCTGGAGCTGGGGCAACTGGGCGAAGGCATCGGCCACCGCCCCGGCCAGGGAGCCGGTGAGCACCGCGGCCACCAGCACGGCGGCAGCCCAGCAGAGCATCCGGTTGCGCTCCATGCGCAGCCCAAAGCCCAGCAGGGTACGGCCCAGCAACCCGGCCCTCCCCCGGCCGGCACGCTGGGCAAAGACGGCGGCACCGACCTCCCGCCGGGCCTGCAGCGCGAAGGCGGCAGCGATCAGGAGCACCCCCAGACCCAGCACCAGCCACAGCGGCCAGACGCGCTGCTGAACGAAGAGCCGCTGCTGTTGGATCCACCCAATCGGGCTGGCCCAGGACAGCACACCGCCCCCACGCTGCCCGGCGTCCCCCACGGCACGCAGCAGGTAGGCCAAACCCAGCAGCATTCCCGCCCAGGCGCTGGCCGTGCGCGCCGTCAGGCTCAGCTGCGCACACAGCACCCCGACGCCGGTGAACACCGACCCCAGCAACAGCAGCCCGAGGGCGAATCCAAGGCTGCCGTTGGCCTCGAAGCCGCAGGCCCGCAACGCCAGAAACACCAGCACAGCCGCACCGAGGTTGGCCGTCAGCCCGGTACCCACGGCGGCACCCAGCGGCGCGAACCGGCCCACCGGCAGCGCCCGCAGCAGCTCGGTACGCCCGGCTTCCTCATCGCCCCGGGTGTGGCGCACCGCCAGACGCAGGGACATGATCGCCACGGCCACCGCGAAGCCCCCGAGCAGCTCGTTGGCCGTCATGGCCTGCGGCGTATAGTCCTCCAGTCCGTACCCGGGCCCGGACAACATGGCTCCGGCTGGCAGCCCAATCACCTGTGCCCGGGCCTGCAACCCGTCCGGGCCCATCACGGTGCGCACCGCCTGGACCATGTAGTACAGCAGCCCCGCCATCACCAGTGACCAGACCAGGATGCCCCACCGGGAGGCGAACAGCATCCGCCGCCACAGGAGCAGTGCGGCGCCGAACCCCTGCCGGCGCACACCCACCTGCGCATGCCGGCCCCCGCGCCGGGCACTCATCGTCCCGCCCCGGACTGATAGTGGTGCAGGAACAGCTCCTCCAGGCTCGGCGGGGTGCAGCTGAAGGAGTGCACGGTGTACCCGCCAAGGACCCGCAGCAGCCCGGCCACGCGCTGCTGCTCGATGCTGAACCGGATCAGCCCCTGCTCCTGGTGGACCGCCTCCACTCCCTCCAACCCGCGCAGCCGCTCCAGCGGAATGTCACTGGAAAGCACCACATCGCTGCGAGTCAGGTGGCGCAGCTGTTGCAGGGTTCCGGATTCCACGCTGCGCCCATCGCGGATGATGGTGACGTGGCTGCACAGCTTCTCCACTTCGGCCAGCAGGTGGCTGGAGAGCAGCACGGCGGTGCCGCGCTCGGCCGCTTCCTGCACCGCGTGCTGGAACACGCGTTCCATCAGCGGGTCCAGGCCGCTGGTCGGCTCATCGAGGATCAGCAGATCCACGTCACTGGACAGGGCGGCCACCAGGGCCACCTTTTGCCGGTTGCCTTTGGAATAGGTGCGGGTCTTGCGCCGCGGATCCAGTTCAAAGCGTTCAATCATCTCATCGCGCCGCGCCTTGTCCGCGGCGCCGCGCAGCGCGGTGAGCAGGTCAATCACCTCCCCGCCGGTCAGCTTCGGCCACAGGTTCACCTCCCCGGGGACGTAGGCCAACCGCCGATGCAGGGACACCGCTCCGCGCCACGGATCAGCCCCGAAAAGCCGCACCCGGCCCGCATCGGCACGCAACAGCCCCAACAGCACCCGGATGGTCGTGGTCTTGCCCGACCCATTGGGTCCAAGAAAGCCATGGATCTGACCGGGAGCCAACTCCAAATCCAGGCCCCTTAGCGCCTCGACGCGTCCGAAACTCTTCCTCAGTGCGGAAATCTGGATGATCGCCTCGCCCATTGCGCCCCCTAGCGTGCTCTGTCCGCCCCCTTGGTGGTGACTTAGATGCTAGGCTCCGGGCGACGCCTTGGGAAGAGCCGGAGCCGTCGCCCTGAATCCCGGTGACTTATCACCTTTTGATTAGATGAATTGTCACCTGACTAGCGTCCTAGTGAATTGCGGAGATTTTTCTGCCCCGCCCCCTTCCCAGCCCGTGCGGCATCCGGTATTGTACAACCAAATGGTTGTACAAGAGTTGAGCGATGAGCAGCTGAACCGGGTCTTCCGTGCCTTGGCCGACGCCACACGACGTGACATCGTGCGGCGAACCCTGAACGCCGAGGTCAGCATCTCGGACCTGGCGGCGGACTACGACATGTCCTTCGCCGCGGTGCAAAAGCATGTGGCCGCGCTTCAGGCGGCGGGCCTGGTCAGCAAGATCGCACGTGGCCGCGAACGACTCGTTCGGGGCCAGCCGGAAAGACTCCGGCACATCACGCAAACACTCTCAGCCTTCGAGGACATCTGGCGCCAGCGCATCGAACGCCTCGATGACTTCCTCGCCGACGAGGCACCATCCTAAGGAGCACGCCATGCCCGTCACCTCGGTCCTCAAGGACGCCGACACACTGACCCTCACCGTGCACGCCGAATTCCCCGTGCCGGTCGAACGCCTCTGGCAGGCCTACCTCGACCCGCGCCAGATCGAAAAATTCTGGGGGCCTCCGGGCTACCCGGCCACCTTCACCCGCCACGACGGCTGCGCGAACGGCTTCAGCCACTACTACATGACCTCCCCCGAGGGCGAGACGTTCCACGGCTACTGGCAGTGGAGTGAACTTCTCGAACACAGGCTCTTCGAGGTCATCGACGGCTTCGCCACGGCCGAGGGGGAACCAAATCGGCAACTGCCCACCACCCGGGTCAGCTTCGCCTTCGGCCCGTGGGAAGAAGGCTCGAAATTGACCGTCACCTCCCACTTCAATTCCGTCGAGGACCTGGAGCAGCTGCTGGAAATGGGGATGGATGAAGGCCTGCGCCTGGCCATGGGACAGCTGGACCAGGTGCTGGTCGACCTGGGTGATGTGGCCTTGGCACGGCCCACCGAGGCCCAGCTGCTCAGCGACACGAAGGTGCGCATCAGCCGGGTCATCCGCGGCAGCCGGGAGCAGGTCTGGCACGCCTACCACGACCCCCAAATGCTGCGCCGCTGGATGTTCGGCCCGGACGGCTGGCGGCTGACCGAATGCGTGGTCGGCAGCGAGGTAGGGCAGGAGCACCGTTCCTGGTGGGAACCGCAGGCCGGGTCGGGGCAGGAAGGATTCGGCTTCTGCGGCCGAATCCTGGCCCGCCAGGCCCCGGTCTACGAACGCACCACCGAGCAGATGATCGGCACCGATTCCCCGGTCACCGTCAATGAGCTGACACTGACCCCGGCGCCCGGCGGAACCCTGCTGACCCTGGTGATCACCTACCCGGACGCCCACACCCGCGACTCGATCCTGGGCACCGGCATGACCGACGGGATGGAGGCAAGCTACGCCCGGCTGGACTCCCTGCTCTGACCGTGCGCATCCCGCGCCCCGGCACCCGCCGGGGCGCGGGGCGATGTGCGGCACAGGCTGGACGCCAACCCACCAAGATTGTGAAAGACTTGGATCCATGACTTCCCATAATGTGCGTGCGGGCCTGGACAAGCAGGCAAACCAGGTTCAGGAGATGTTCGACAACGTGGCACCCCGCTACGATCTGCTCAACACCCTGATGACCGGCGGCATCGTCAACTACTGGCGCAAGCTCACCACCGAGGCCGTGAACCCCAAGTCCGGGGAGCGGATCCTGGACCTGGCCGCCGGCACCGGCACCTCCTCGGTTCCCTTCGCACAGGCCGGGGCGAAGGTCACCGCCTGCGACATGTCCCACGGCATGCTTGCCGAGGGCCGCAAGCGCCACCCGGAGCTGGAATTCGTGTACGGGGACGGCACCGATCTGCCGTTTGAGGACGACACCTTTGACGCGGTGACCATCTCCTACGGGCTGCGCAACATCTCCGACACCGAAAAGGCGCTGTCCGAGATGCGTCGGGTCACCAAGCCCGGCGGACGGATTGTGGTGGCGGAGTTCTCCACCCCCACCTTCGCCCCGATCCGGATTGCCTACCAGCAGTTCCTGCCCCGGGTGATTCCGGCGCTGGGCTACCTGGTCTCCTCGAACCCCTCGGCGTACGCCTACCTGGCGGAGTCGATTGCCGCCTGGCCGAACCAGCAGCAGCTTGCCCACAAGTTCCTGGCCGTCGGCTGGCAGAACGTGGAGTTCCGCAACCTCACCGGGGGCATCGTTGCCCTGCACCGGGCAACCAAATAGCATCCGGCCCCAGCCACAGACCCCGAAAGCACCGCCGCGGGCAATGCCTGCGGCGGTGCTTTGCTTCTGTCGGCTTCCGCGCGTGGCATCGGCTGCGCTGGGTGCAATGGCCCACAACTCCGCCGAACAGCACCCGCACTTTGCTAGACTGCACTGCATGAAGACCGAGATCGTCACCGCCTAGCCCAACGAACCGCGCGCACGCGCCCTTGTTCACTACCGGCTGGCCGACCTCAGATCTCGTCGAATTCCCCAAGACGTCGCGTCCCAGCCGGGGCGGCTCTTTTCCTCGATGCCATCTGCAGCCCGTCGCCGGCCGCAACCCGCGCCGAGCACGGCGCCCGAGGAGAATCCCGTGGCTCACTCACCGGCCGTCACCATCCATTCCCTGTCCTTCGCCTGGCCCGACGGCAGCCCCGCGCTGCGGGAAGTCAACGGCACATTCAACACCGGGAAAACCGGCCTGGTGGGCGAGAACGGCGCCGGAAAGTCGACCCTGCTCAAGCTGATCGCCGGGCAGCTTCGCCCCAGCGGCGGGCACGTGGAAACCACCGCGGAGGTCGGCTACCTGCCGCAGAACCTGATCCTGGACGAACAGATGACCGTCGCCGGGCTGCTGGGCATTGAGACCACCCTCGCCGTGCTGCGGGCCATCGAGGCCGGCAGCGTCGAGGTAGCCGATTTCGAGGCCGTCGGCGAGCGCTGGGACATCGAGGCGCGGGCCGAGGCCGAGCTGGCGCGTGTGGGCTTTGGAGCCCAGGACCTTACCCGCGCGGTCACAAGCCTGTCCGGCGGGGAGGCGATGCTGCTGGCCGTCACCGGTCTGCGCCTGGCGCAGCACGGGATCACCCTGCTGGATGAACCGACCAATAACCTTGATCTGCCCACCCGGCGCCAGCTCTACGCAATGCTGCAGACCTGGCCGGGCACCCTGATCGTGGTCAGCCATGACCTGCAGTTGCTGGAATTGATGGAGCAGACCGCCGAGCTGCACGGCGGAACGCTGCGCAGCTTTGGCGGCCCCTACAGCATCTACCGCGAACAGCTGCAGGCAGAACAGGCCGCCGCGCAGCAGGCGGCCCGCAACGCCGAACAGGCGCTGAAGGTGGAAAAGCGCCAACGCGTCGAGGCGGAAACAAAGCTGGCACGGCGTCAGCGGCAGGGCCGGTCCCTGCAGATGAGCGGCAGCATACCGCGCATGGCCGCCGATAACCTGCGCAAGAAATCCCAGGCCTCGGCCGGGGCGATGCGCTCACATCTGGAATCCAAGGTGGACAGCGCGCAGCAGGCCGTGGACGCGGCCGACGCGAAGGTCCGCCAGGTGGAGCAGATCAACCTGGAACTGCCCGACCCGGCGCTGCCGCGCGGACGGCGCATCGCCGAATTCAGCGACGCAGCGACCACCCACAGCATCCAGGGCCCCGAACGGGTCGGCCTAGTGGGCCCGAACGGGGCGGGCAAGACCACGCTGCTGCGCCGGCTGCTTTCCGGCACCGGCCCAACCGATGGCGCGGTGTCGGCCACGCTGCACACCCACCGGGTGGGCTACCTGCCACAGCGCCTGGATTCGCTGGATGAGCACGCCTCGGCGCTGGACAATGTCCGGTCGGCGGCGCCGGGGGCAAGCCCGGGACAAATCCGCAACTTCCTGGCCCGGATGCTGTTGCGCGGCTCCAGTGTGGACCGGGAACTGGGGACGCTCTCGGGCGGTGAGCGGTTCCGCGTCTACCTGGCCACGGTGCTGCTGGCCCAGCCCGCTCCCCACCTGGTCATCCTGGACGAGCCCACCAACAATCTGGACATCTCCAGCGTGGAGCAGCTGGTCCAGGCGCTGCGGGCCTACCACGGTGCGCTGTTGGTGGTCAGCCACGACGAGGCGTTCCTGGCGTCCCTGGGCCTGGACTACCTGCTCAGCCTGGAGCCCGAGGGCTCGCTGCGTCGTGTGGATCCGCCAAAGATTGCCTGAGTTGCGGCCCGGGCCTTCCGGATTCGCCGCATCCTGCCCTTACACTGGGACGAAAGCACGTTTTTCAGCCACGGAAGGCCCCCATGAGCTACCCGCAGCGCACCGTCGAGGTTCAACCCACCGGGCTGGTCATCGACGAGTCCGCCACCTTGTTGTGGCATGACATCCGCCGCGCCTTCATCTACGAAAGCACCTCCGGATCACAGACCCTGACCTGCGCCGAGTTCATCCTCACCGAGGGGTACAGCGTGGAGATCAACAGTGAGATGCCCGGCTGGGATTCGGCGCTTCAGCACCTGCCCCAGCGCATCGAGAACCTGGTGGACGAACGCTAGGCGGTGCCGGGCGTTAGCGACGGCGGGACGTTGACGCGCTGCGGCCCACGCCCTAGGATCGGGCGCATCCCCGCCTCTCCCACTCTCAGGAGCCCCCATGGCCGAAGTCATCTTGTTCCACCACGTGCAGGGCCTGACCGACGGGGTGCGCGCACTGGCAGAAGAATTGGAGCAGGCCGGGCACGTCGTTCACACACCGGACTTCTTTGCCGGCGAATTGCCGCCCGACATTCCCTCCGGGATGGAGCTGGTGCAGCGGCTCGGGCAGGAGACGGTGAACCAGCGGGCCGATGAGCTGGTGGGCGCCCTGCCGCAGGATCTGGTCTATGCCGGGATCTCCTGGGGCGTGATGTTGGCCCAGCGCTTCGCCCAGCAGCGGGCCGGGGCGCGTGGTGCCCTGCTGCTGGAGTCCTTTGTGGACCCGCAGGCCCCCTGGTCCTTCGGGCCGTGGCCGAGTACCGTGCCGGTGCAGATCCACGGCATGGCTGATGACCCGTTTTTCGCCCATGAAGGGGACCTGGACGCGGCGCAGCAGTTCGTGCAGGGTCCGGGCGCCGGGCTGGCGCAGCTTTTCACCTACCCGGGACGGGCCCACCTGTTCACCGACAGTTCCCTGCCCGGCCACGATCCGCAGGCCACTGCGCTGCTGATGCAGCGCGTCGGGGTGTTTCTTGAGCGGCTCGCCGCGTCCCCGGACCGGTCCACGCCATAACCGCCTCGCCGCGGGTGCGCGAAACAAAAACGATCGGGCCCCACGAGGTGTTCCTCGCCGGACCCGATCTTGGTGGTGCGCCCTGTGGGGCTCGAACCCACGACCAATGGATTAAAAGTCCAGTGCTCTACCAACTGAGCTAAAGGCGCACGGCATTTAGCCAAGATCAATGTTACCCGATCACCGCCACCCGCTCTTAATCCGCAGGTCAGCCCGGTGCTGGCTCCCTCCCCCACGGGGTGTGCCAGCTAACTGCCCCCGGGCGCCACGGTGGCGTAGACTGGCTGGCCGCCGCTTTTAGACCACCCACCCAGCAACAGGGAGTATTCTCGACACCATGAAAGGCCCACGCGCAGGTTCCAAGGTCCCCCACGACTCCGGATTCCGCCACCACAAGCCCAAGCCATTCACCCCCCGCGAGTTCGAAGCCTACGTGGGTGGTGCCGATCCCGCGCGCGTTTCGGAGGCCGCGCACCTCTCGGCCCGCGCCTTTGTGCACGGCGGGCTGGCCAACCAGGATCCAAAGGTCAGTGCCCGGCTGGTGGCCGTGGCCGAGGATGAGGGCATCGAGGTGCTGGCCGAGCTGTGGAGCGAAGCCCCGGCCCGCTCGCTGCCCGGTGCCCTGTGGCGGCTGTACGCCATCCGCACCGCGACGCTGAACAACCCGGAGGTGATGGCCACCCGGTTCCGTGCCGGGGCCGAGCGGGCCGAGGTGGACCGGATCGTGGCCGGGGCGGCGGAGCCGCCGACAGCCGATGAGCTGCGCAGGATGGCCGACTCGATTCTCTCCGGCGCCTTTGACGGGGACTTCGCCCATGCCCTGGAACGCACGGCCGCCTATTGCCGGGTCATCGCCCTGGGCATGGCGGAGCATGCGGACGCCGCGGATCTGGCCAATGCGGTGCGCGGCAGCGTGCTGACCCAGCGGGCCACCGCCCTGGTGCGCACCGCCGAGGACCTGGAGGCCTGCGCCCACATGTGGCGCAATGATTGCCTCGATTAGCCGCGGGCGCGATAAGTTGTAGCTTGGCAGATTCCAGGCGACCAGGGCGGGCAGATTGAGCGAAGAACCACGACGGCCAGCTACGGGCACCGGCCGATGGCTTCTGGTTCTGATTCTCACCGCAATTCTCACCCAGACCACGCTGAACCTGGTGCGCCCGGTGACCACCTACAAGCTGCTGACCTTCTCCGCCGGGCCGGTGGCGGTGGGTTTGACCACCGCAGCCTACGCCCTGCTGCCGCTGCTCAGCGCCATGTGGCTGGGAAGGGCCAGTTCCCGCATCCGCCGCATCCGCTACCTGATGCTGGCCGGGGTGCTGCTGTTCGTGCTCGGCGCGGCGGCCATCGCCAGCGCCCCGGGCGTCCTGGTGGTGGCCGCGGGCAGCGCGGTGCTGGGCATGGGCCACCTGATGTTCACCATTGGCGGGCAGTCCTCCATTGCCCGCTTCTTCCCCGATGACCAGTTGGACAAGGGGTTCGGCTGGTTCACGGCCGCCTATTCGGTGGGCCAGTTCCTTGGACCGCTGCTGGGCGGGCTGATCCTGGGCAACGATGCGCAGCTGCAGTCCACACAGCGTTCCGGGGACATCGCCCTATCCCTGTGGCTGGGCGCGGTAATTGCCGCGGCGGCTATCCCGCTGCTGCTGCCGAACCTGCAGCCACGCCGGGCAGGACGCACCGAGGCGGTGGATGGGCCGGCCCGGGCGCAGGGTGCACCGGCGCGCTCCCAGGCCACCATTCTTTCCATCATCAGGATCCCGGGGATGGCCTCGCACATGTTCGCCTCGCTGACGCTGCTGGCGATCATTGACATCCTGGCCGCGTTCCTGCCGCTGGTGGCCGAACATCACGCGGTGGCGCCGACCACCGTCGGGGTGCTGCTGGCGGTGCGCGGCGCCGCCTCGGTGCTCTCCCGGCTGATCCTGCCGTGGGCCTCGAAGCGCTTTGACCGGCAGAAGATGGTGCTGGGAAGCCTCTTCGGCTCCGGGCTGGCCATCGCCCTGGTGCCCCTGCTGATGGAGCACCTGGGCGCGGCCTCGCTGGCGCTGTTCGCCGGCGGGTTCCTGCTGGGCCTGGGCCAGCCGCTGACCATGACCATGGTCTCCACCTCCGTGCCCGGGCAGGACCGCGGGGCTGCGCTGGCGGTGCGGCTCATGGGCAACCGGTTGGGCCAGGTGGTGGTGCCGATGGTGGCCGGCACCGCGGCGGTGGGCCTGGGCCCGGCCGGGGCCATCTGGTTCTGCTGTGCCCTGCTGGCGGCCAGCGGGCTGGAAAAGTCACTGCGCCGCCGCGCCACCTGAGGCCCGGCGGGGCAGGCTCGCCCCGCAGCCGCCGCGTCCGGATGCGTGAGATCCAGCACGGAAGCTGAAATCGGTTGACATCTACCGGGGCAAGCGAGAAAACTGGACTCTGGTGTCGGGCCGCTGGTAACCCCGGGCTCCAACCATTAGCCGCTGCGAGCGGCCTTCCGCCGAGAGGCGTTCCCGGTCCGGCACCACCAATCACGGTTGTTAACCTTCCCGACGTACACTGTTCAACGTCAGTCCTCCCCCAATGAAGTACGACTTGAATGGTGCGCCGTAAATCGTGAAGTTCCAGCTCTTTCCCTCCGCCTCCCGCGGACTTGAATTGTTGCGAGACCTGGCCGCGCTGATTCACGGCGCGGTGGACACCCTGGCCGAAATGATCGGCAACGCCGAGGGCCGGGAGCAGACCCTGCGCTCCCTGGCCGAGGCCGAAACCAAGGCCTCCGACCTGCACCACGCGGTGCTCACCCACTTGCGCACCTCCTACCTGTCCACGCTGCCGCGCGAAGACATGTACACCTTCGCCCGGCTGCTGCACGAGACCATTGAGAAGCTGCGCGGCACCGGCGAGCTGATCGCGCTGGTGGGCTCCACCCCGCTCTCCGCCCGGGCCTCCGAGCAGTTGGACCTGATGGGGCAGCTGGGGGAAATGGCCACCGCCTCGCTGCGCCAGCTGCACCACCTGGATGACCTGGAGGACAACTGGCTGCAGATGCTGCACGTCTCCAAACGCATGGCCCGCACCCATCTGGCCTGGAGCGTGGAGAACGCCTCCTACTCCAAGGCCTCGACCATGCACCGCCACCAGCTGGTGGCCGATCAGCTGCAGGACGCGTGCACCGTCATGCGCCAGTTCACTGACCACCTGGGCCGCGTCCTGGTCAAGGAGTCCTAAGGGCAATGACCACCATCCTGTGCGCTGTGGCCGTGCTGTTGACCCTTGGCTACACCACCCTGAACGGTTTCCGTGACGCCTCCACGGCGGTGGCCGCAGCGGTGCGCACCCGGGCCCTGACCCCGGGCATCGCGGTCACCGTGGCGGCGATCTTCGCCTTTCTGGGCACCCTGGCCAGCTCCAGCTTCGGTTTTTTCCTGGTTAACCGCCTGGATGTCAGCCTGCCCGAGGGCAACGCTGGACTGATGATGTTGATCTGCGCGCTGCTGGCCGCCTCCGGCTGGGGGCTGTTCTGCTGGTGGCGGGGCATGCCGACCTCTTCAACGCACGCGCTGCTCTCCGGGATCGCCGGGGCCACGGGCGCGGCGGTGCTGCTGGGGGCCCTGCCCGGCGGCAGCGGCCTGGACATCCTGGCCAGCGGCGTACTGCTGCCGCTGGTGGTCACCCCAATTGTCGCCTACCTACTGGCCTATTTCCTGGTCCTGCCCGCCACCTGGCTGATCCGCCACGAAACGGCGCGCAATGTCAGCGCCCGTTCACGGGCTGGACAAGCCCTGGGCGCCTGCGCGGTGGCCCTGGGGCTGGGGCTGCAGGACGGACAGCGTTCCGGGGCCATGCTGATGCTGGTATTCATTACCGCCCAGTCCATGGAGCCGGGAACCACCCCCTGGGCCCTGCAGTTGACCGCGGCCGCCTTCCTGGCCTTCGGGGTGTTGCTGGGCGGCTGGCGGATCACCCATACCCTGGAGCACCGGCTGGTGAAGATCGACCCGCTGCGCGGCATGGTCGCCCAGGGGGTGGCCGCGGGGCTGCTGTATGTCGGCGCCCTGCTGCTGCACCTGCCGCTGTCCACCAACCAGTCGGTGACCAGCGCAATCGTCGGTGCCGGCGCCAACCAGCCGTTTGAGTCGGTGATCTGGCGAAACGTCATGCGGGTCGTGGGCCACTGGCTGGCCACCCCGGTGGTGTGTGTCCTAGGCGGCGCCGTCCTGGCGCTGGCGGCCTATCCCCTGACCCAGCTGTAGTCCCAAAGCCAGTCCCGGGGCTCGGGGATGAACAATTCCTCGATGGCGCATTCGAAACAGCCCGCCAGCCGAAAGGCCGGCGGAAGGGACGGGTCATACCGACCTTTCTGCGATGAAATCAACGTCTGCCGCCAGACGCCAGCGCCTGGGCGAGCGCCGACTGGGACAGCCCCAGGACCCTGCGGAATTCGGCCAAGTGGTTCCGCATCAGCCTTCGGCCCGTCTTGGCGAGCGGTAGTGGGCGGCGAAGTCAAGTATCGCCAGCAGCACTGCCACCAGCAGCAGGTCGGTAAACACGGCGCTGGCCGCCCGGCCGTACCAGTGGCTTTCGACCGAGGACGCGACATCTTCGATGGCTGCGGCCAGCATCTTGCGTTCCACGCACAGCGCCCAGCAAAGGGCAACGGTCATGTAAAGCACCATCAGCGCCCCCAATACCGCGCCAAGAACTGGCCCATCCCCGCGATGCTCAGCCCGAAAATCACTCCCATGCCCAGCGCCAGCAGTAGCGCGCAGGCCAGCGACACAGCGATCAGCGTCACCGGCGGGCCTCCAAACAGTGCCCTGTCCCAGCGGAACTTCGCCACCGCCCTAACCATCTCAACACCGTTCCCCTCGACCGATTGCGCCCTGACGGCTGCAGTTGTGGAAGCCGTCGAGGAGCTAGCCTCCCGGTCCGCCGAGGGCCGGCTAAAGACTCCTCTGGTGGGAGTGCTCGACGAGGCCGCCAACGTCTGCTGGTGGCGCGATCTGCTGGCTCGATCTTGTTGGAGATGGGTGAAGCCGCCGCGGTTGCGGACTTACCCTGCCCGGCGTGCAGTCGGTCCAGCACGGCCTATGCCGCACTGGCGCGGCCGGTAGAGGACCGCTGCGCGGAAGATGCGGCAGTAATCCATGTAGGACTGAGTTTCCGGCTGATGCTGCGGGAGCACCCGCCAGGCTTCGTTGCCGTGCCGCCCTGGGGTCGCGTCAGTCCAAAGCATGGTAAAACCGGCGATAGTCCACCAGCCTGGATAAAGAGTGTGACCATGTTCAGCACGTTCTTCTTGGAAAAACGGGCAAAATCGGGCAGCCAAATGACCAGGGCAAGCTTCCTCGACAGGTGGCGTGCGTCTTAAACAGCCAGTGGCCCACCCGCACGCGGGTGGGCCACCGGCCTGATCCCCTCCAGGATCCCCCGGAAGACCCCCTTCCGGACCGCCCGCCGCCAACGGCAGCGGACGAATTCTGTGCTTCCGCGCCTACCCGAAGCGGCCCGAGACGTAGTCCTCGGTGGCCTTCTGGGCAGGGTTGGAGAAAATGGTAGCGGTGTCGTTGTACTCGATGAGCTTGCCCGGCTTGCCGGTGCCGGCAATGTTGAAGAACGCGGTCTTGTCGCTCACCCGGGCCGCCTGCTGCATATTGTGGGTCACGATCACCACGGTGTAGTCGTTCTTCAGCTCATTGATCAGGTCCTCGATCGCCAGCGTGGAAATCGGGTCCAGGGCCGAACAGGGCTCATCCATCAGGATCACGTTCGGCTTGACCGCAATGGTGCGGGCAATGCACAAACGCTGCTGCTGGCCACCGGAAAGGCCGGAGCCGGGCTTGTCCAGGCGGTCCTTGACCTCGTTCCACAGGTTGGCCCCGCGCAGCGACTTCTCCACCAGCGCCTCGGCATCCGAGCGGGAGATCTTCTTGCCGTTCAGCTTCACCCCGGCCAGTACGTTGTCGCGGATGGACATGGTCGGGAACGGGTTCGGGCGCTGGAAGACCATCCCAATCTGGCTGCGCACGGTCACCGGGTCCACCCCGGCCTCATAGAGGTTGTCCCCGTCCAGCAGCACCTCACCCTCGACGCGGCCGCCGGGAATCACTTCGTGCATGCGGTTCAGGGTGCGCAGGAAGGTGGACTTGCCGCAGCCGGAGGGGCCGATGAAGGCGGTGACGGATTTGGCGGCGATGTTGATGTTTACATCCTGCACGGCCAGGAATTTGGAGTAGTAGACGTTCAGGTCTTTGACGTCGATGCGCTTTGACATGGTGGTTGGGTCCTTTGGAAAAACTGTGGGTGACAGGTCCGGAGCCGGTGCGGCTCAACGGCCCTTCTTGGGGGCGAAGATCGAGGCGACCAGGCGGGCGACGAGGTTCAGCGCCATCACCATCAGGATCAGCAGCAGGGCAGCGGCCCAGGCACGCTGGATTGACGGGTCGATGTTCGTCGGGCTGGTCGGGGTCAGGATCTGGTAGTAGATGAACGTGGGCAACGTGGACATCCAGTTGGCGAACACGTTCAGGTTGATGTTGCTGGCGATGCCGGCGGTGACCAGGATCGGGGCGGTCTCACCAATCACCCGGGCAATGGCCAGGGTGACGCCGGAGGCGATGCCGGAGATCGCGGTGGGGATGACCACCTTCAGGATGGTGCGCCAGCGGCGCACGCCCAACGCGTAGGAGGCCTCACGCAGCTCGTTCGGCACGATCTTGAGCATTTCCTCGGTGGAACGCACCACCGTGGGGATCATCAGCACGCTCAGCGCGACGGCCGCGACAATGCCCATGCGGGCGTTGGGACCCAGGATCACCCCGAAGAACGCGGCGGCGAACAGGCCGGCCACGATCGAGGGGATGCCGGTCATCACGTCGACGAAGAATGTGATCGCCCGGGACAGCAGCCCGCCCTTGGAGTATTCGACCAGGTAGATGGCGGTGAGCATGCCCACCGGCACCGAGATGATGGTCGCCCACAGGGTGATCAGCAAGGTGCCCATCAGCGCGTGGTACGCCCCGCCGACGACCGGCCCGCCCTCGGCGACGCTCTGGTTGTCCACCGCACCGGTGACCCCGTTCATTGAACTGGTCAAGAAGTGCAGGCTCATCCCCGGCAGACCCTTTTCCAGCACGGTGTAGATCACCGAGGCCAGCGGGATCAGCGCCAGGATGAAGGCGCCGTAGATCAGGTACAGGGCCAGCGCGTTCTTCCCGCGCCGGGCCCCCTCGACAATGCCGGTGGCCGTGGTGGCCCCGATGACGAACAGCAGCGCCGCGTAGATCGCGAAGCTGGCCACCGAGAATCCGCCCAGGGTGGACAGCGCCGCACCCAGGATGACGGCGCCGGCCGCGGTCGCCGGCACGGCCCAGCGCGGCAGCTTGCCCTTGGCCAGCGCGTTGCGGGTGCGCGGAGCCAGCTCGGCGCGGGACTGGGCGGAGCCGGAGGTGGACTTTGGCTGTGGGGTTTTGGTCAGGCTCATCAGTTCGCTCCCGAGAATTCCTTGTGGCGGGCGATGATGGCCCGGGCAATCATGTTGACCACCAGGGTGATCACGAACAGCACCAGGCCGGCGGCGATCAGCTCAGCCAGTCGCAGGCCGAACGCCTCCGGGAAGTTCAGCGCGATTTCCGCGGCGATGGTCTGGTTGCCGGACTGGATCAGCGACGGGATCAGCGCACCGGTGGACAGCACCAGGGCCACCGCCATCGTTTCGCCCAGGGCGCGGCCCAGGCCCAGCATCACCGCGGAGATGATGCCGGGGCGGGCGAAGGGCAGCACCGCGGTGGTGATCATTTCCCAACGGGTGGCGCCCAGCGCCAGGGCGGCCTCCTCATGCAGCTTCGGGGTCTGCAGGAAGATTTCACGGCACAGCGAGGTGATGATCGGCAGCACCATCACCGCCAGCACGATCCCGGCGGTGAGCATGGTCTTGCCGGTCTGGCTGGCCGGGCCGCCGAAGATCGGGATGAAGCCCAGGTTCTCTGCCAGCCACTGGTAGCCGGGCACCAGGGCCGGGGCCAGCACCAGGTAGCCCCAGGCGCCGTAGATCACCGAGGGGATCGCGGCCAGCAGGTCGATGACGTAGCCCAGCGGGCCGGCGATCGAACGCGGGGCGTAATGGGAGATGAACAAGGCCACCGCGATGCCGATCGGGGTGGCGATCAGCAGGGCGATCGCCGCGGCGATCACGGTGCCGATGATGATCGGGAAAATGTAGGCGAAGAAGCCCTCGCCGCCGGAGATCTCCGCCGGGTCGGCGGTGAAGGTGGGCAGGGCCTGGATGAAGAGGAAGACCGCGACCGCGAACAGGGTCAGCAGGATCAGCACGCCCGCGGACAGCGCCGCGGTGGAGAAAATCCTGTCCCCGGCGCGCCCGGCGGTCGAGCCGCTCTTCAGGGCATTGGTGGTCATGGGATAAGCCTTCTAGTGGGGTCGTATGCCGGCGGGTTTACCGGCGCGAAGGAGGGTTGGAGGGGTGTGGCGCGGGCCGGGCTGCGGCCCGCGCCGGGTGGTGCACTGGCCTATTCGGCCACGGTGATCGAATCGATGGCCGCACCGGCTTGCTCGGCGATGGCCGAGGAGAGCGGGGCGTTGCCGGCCGACTCCTGGGCGGCCTTCTGGCCTTCCTCGGAGACAACGTAGTTGCCAAAGGCCTTGACCAGGTCCACGGTCTGCTGGTCCTTGTAGCTGGAGCAGTACACGTGGTAGGAGACCAGCACGATCGGGTAGGTGCCGGCCTCGGTGGTGTCGCGGGCCAACTCCAGGGCCATGTCGTGCTCACCGCGGCCCTCGACCGGGGTGGCCGCCTCCAGGGCCTTGGCCGCGGCTTCGGCGGAGATTTTGGTGTACTGCTGGCCGACCTTCACGTTCACGGTGGACAGCTTGCCCACCGCGGAGAAGTCGGCGTAGGTGATCGCCCCGTCGGTGCTCGAGGTGGTGGAAACCACCCCGGAGGTGCCCTTGGCGTTCTCCGACTGGATGTCCTTGGGCCAGTCGCCGGAGACCTCGTAGTCCCACACGTCCCCGGCCGCGGCCTTCAGGTACTCCACGAAGTTCTCGGTGGTGCCCGATTCGTCGTTGCGGTGCACCACGGTGATCGCGGTGTCCGGCAGCTGCACGTCCGGGTTCTGGCTGGCGATGGCCTCATCGTTCCACTTGGTGATCTCCTTCTTGAAGATCTTGGCGATGGTCGGCGCATCCAGGTTGATGCTTTCCACGCCCTCCAGGTTGAAGGCGATCGCAATCGGGGAGACGTAGGCCGGCACGTCGATGGCGCCCTCGGGTCCGCAGACCTTCTTCGAGTCGGCCAGCTCCTCTTCGCTCATGTAGGCGTCGGATCCGGCGAACTGGGCGCCGCCGGCCAAGAACGCCTTGCGCCCGGCGCCGGAGCCATCCGGGGAGTACTGCACCTGCGCGCCGGAGTTCGCGGCGGCAAACGCGTTGGTCCAGGCGTCCATGGCCGAGCTCTGGCTGGAGGCGCCGGCGCCGGTCAGGGTGCCCGAAACGCTGGCGGCGGTGTCCTGGTCGCCCGAGGGGCTGCTCTGCGCGGCGCCGGTCGGGTTGTCTGAACCGCAGGCGGTCAGGGCCAGGGCGGCCACGGACAGCACAGCGGCCGCACTGGAGAGGCGTTTGAAGTTCACGAGTGTTTCCCCCATATTCAGGAATTGCGGTGTGGTGTGACCGCCATACAGGCTTTAGGTCTGCCTTGAGCGTAGGCAGTGCAGGTAACCAGCACCCCCGGCGAAGGTGAACGGAAGGTTAACACCGCCGCGCGCCGCTATGAACCGCCTCACATCCCGGCGTCCCAAGCCCCACCATCGACAGTGCGTCATGATGCCCCCATCGGCGCGGCAGGCGTGAAAGACTGGTTGTCATGGCCAGTGCACCGAACCTCAGGCGCGCCCGGCTCTTCGTGCGCCAGCGCAACCGGGTGGGGCTCACCCGTGCCTGGAACTCCCTGCCGCGCATTATCCGGATGACCATCGCGGCGATCGGCGCATACTGGATCGCCGACTCCCTGCTGGGGCACACCCAGCCGATCTTCGCCGCCACCAGCGCGCTGGTGGCCTCCGGCTTCGGCACCGCCACCACCATGCGCAAGGTGCTGGAGGTGGCGGTGGGATGCACCCTGGGGGTGGCGATGGGCGACTTCCTGATGCACTGGTGGGGCCAGGGGCTGTGGCAGGCCGCCGCGGTGATGTCGCTGAGCCTGCTGGTGGCCCGCTACCTGAACTCCGGGCCGATCTTCTCCACCCAGCTGGGCATGCAGTCCGCGCTGGTGGTGCTGCTGCCGATCTCGGTGGATGGGCCCTTTGCCCGCTCCCTGGATGCGGTGGTGGGGGTCAGCCTGGCGATCCTGCTGATGATCCTGCTGCCCAGCGATTCGCGGCGCACCCCGATCGCGGCGCTGTCCGAGCTGCTGCGCGAGATGGCCGAGGTGCTGCTGGAATGCTCCTGGGCGGTGCGCGATGACGACCACCGTTCCGCGTTCCATGCCCTGGTCAAGGCGCGCGGCACCCAACGCCACGTGGACAAGCTGCCGGCCGCCTTCTCCGCCGCGCTGGAGGTGGCCACCTTCGCCCCCACCCAGCGCCGGCACCGCCAGGAAATCCGCCAGCTCTCCGAACGCAGTGACCACTTCGATTTGGCCGCCCGCAACCTGCGGGTGGTGGTGCGCCGCCTGGCGGCCGTGCTGAGCCAAAGCGCGCTGAGCGCCGAGGGGGCCGAGCAGATCACCGCACTGCTGCGCGAACTGTCCGAGGCGGTGGGCACGCTGGCGCATTCGGTGCGGGAACCCACCGTGGCCGGGCAGCACAAGTACGAGCGGCTGGCCCGCCACCAGCTGCAGGACTGCGCTGCGAAGCTGGACCCGCACCAGATGGGCATCGAGGGGTTGCAGGGCGAGGGCCTGGTGCTGCTGCTGCGCCCGATGGTGGTGGACCTGCTCAAGGCCGCCGGCGCGGACACCGAGGAGGCCACCTCCGCCCTGCCCCCGCTGCACCGCTAGGCGCCCATGCCCGAACTGTCCGGTCCCGTAGGTAGCATGAATCCATGAGCAAGACCGCGCGTACGAAGAATTCCGCCAAGTTCCGCTGCGCCGAATGCGGCTGGACCACCGCCAAATGGGTGGGGCGCTGCGCCGAATGCCAGGCCTGGGGCACCGTGGAGGAAGTCGGGGTCGTTGCCGCGCGCACCACCGCCGCCGCCCGGGTGGCCAACCCCGCCCAGCCGATCGCCGCCATCGACGCCTCCCAGGCCGCGTTCCGCACCAGCGGGGTCACCGAACTGGATCGGGTGCTGGGAGGCGGGCTGGTGCCTGCCGCGGCGATCCTGCTGGCCGGGGAACCCGGAGTGGGCAAGTCCACGCTGCTGCTGGATGTCGCCGCCAAGGCCGCCCGCAGCGGGCTGCGCGTGCTCTACCTGACCGGGGAGGAATCCGCCCCACAGGTGAAGTCCCGGGCCGAACGCATCGACGCGGTCGCCGATTCGCTCTACCTGGCCGCGGAAACCGACCTGGCCCTGGCGTTGGGACAGATTGCGGAGATTGACCCGCAGCTGCTGATCCTGGACTCGGTGCAGACCTTCTCCAGCGCGGATGTGGACGGGGCCTCGGGCGGGGTGTCCCAGGTGCGCGAGGTCGCGGCCAGCATCATCAACGCCGCGAAGACCCGGGCCATGACCACCATCATGGTGGGGCACGTGACCAAGGACGGCTCGGTCGCCGGGCCGCGGCTGCTGGAGCACCTGGTGGATGTGGTCTGCCAGTTTGACGGGGAGAAGCATTCGCGGCTGCGGCTGCTGCGCGCCCTGAAGAACCGCTACGGGCCGACCGATGAGGTCGGCTGCTTTGACCTGACCGAGGATGGGATCGAGTCCCTGTCGGATCCCTCGCGGCTGTTTGTCACCCGCACCAAGCACCCGGTGCCCGGCACCTGCATCACCGTCACCCTGGAGGGGCGCCGGCCCCTGGTGGCGGAGGTGCAGTCGCTGCTCTCGCGTTCCGCCGGCCCGGCCCCACGCCGGGCCACCAGCGGCCTGGACGCGGCCCGGGCCCAGATGGTGTTGGCGGTGCTGCAGGCCAGGGCGCGCATGGACCTGTCCGGGATGGACTCCTACATCGCCACCGTGGGAGGGGTGAAGCTCTCCGAACCGGCCACCGACCTGGCCTGCACCCTGGCGGTGGCCTCCTCGATGCATGACTTCGCGCTGCCGCAGGACTTCGTGGCGTTCGGGGAGGTCGGACTGGCCGGGGAGGTGCGCCAGGTCCCGGAGATTTCCCGGCGGGTGACCGAGGCGGCCCGGCTGGGCTTCTCCTTCGCCATGGTTCCGGCCACCCCGCAGCCGTTGAAGAACATCCCGGCCGGGATCAGGGTGTTCCAGGTCGAATCGATCGCCGAGGCGCTGGATCTGGCATTCAACCAACGCCAGAACCAGGCAGGATAGGATTGATCCGTCCCGCCCGAAAGGAATCACCAGGTGCAACGAGAACCCTCCGGCGAACTGCTTGGCACCCTGGCGCGGATCGCGCCGGGCACCGAACTGGCCATGGGGATTGAGCGGATCCAGCGCGGGCGCACCGGGGCACTGATCGTGTTGGGCTACGACCAGGTGGTCGAATCGATCTGTTCGGGCGGCTTCCACATTGACATTGACTTCTCCCCCACCCGGCTGCGCGAGCTGGCGAAAATGGACGGGGCGATCATCTGCGACGAGTCCGGGGGACGGATCCTGCAGGCCGGGGTGCAGCTGATGCCCGATGCGGCGCTGCCCACCGCCGAATCCGGCACGCGGCACCGCACCGCCGAACGCGTGGCCCTGCAGACCGGCTTCCCGGTGGTGGCGGTGTCCTCCTCCATGCAGACCATCACCCTGTACGCCGGTTCCGAACGCCATGTGCTGGAAACCAGTGAACGCCTGCTGGTGCGCGGCAACCAGGCCATCGCCACCCTGGAGCGCTACCGGCACCGCCTGGACCAGGTCACCAGCGCCCTGACCGCCGCGGAGATCGAGGACGCGGCCACCGTGCGTGACGTGCTGGCGGTGCTGCAGCGCACCGAGATGGTGCGCCGCACCAGCCAGGACATCTCCCGCCAGGTCCTGGAGCTGGGTGCGGACGGGCGGCTGCTGGCCGCCCAGCATGCCGAGCTGCTGGCGGGGGTGAAGACCGACAACCAGATGGTGCTGCGGGACTACCCGGACCTGGCCGGCGGGGCGCAGCACCTCGCCGAGGCGCTGGCCCGCCTGGAGCAGGTGCCCGACGCGCTGCTGATTGAACTGGATGCACTGCTGCGGGTGCTGATCCCGCAGGCTCCGCTGAGCCTGGATGATGCGCTGACCCCGCGCGGCTACCGGATGCTCTCGCTGATCCGCAGCCTGCCGCGCGCCGTCGGCGAGCGCCTGGTGGAGAAGTTTGGTGACCTGCAGCTGCTGATGGCCGCGTCCACGGCCGAACTGATTCAAGTCGAGGGCATCGGGGAACAGCGGGCCCGCTCCATCCGCGAAGGGCTGGCCAGGATGGCCGAGTCCTCCCTGCTGGACCGCTATCTGTAGCGGCTACTTCAGTTCAAAGGACTTCGGTTCGGACTCCAGCTCGCCCAGCAGCGCGGTAAACCGGTAGGTGCCGGGACGCGGCTGCACGTTCACGGCCTTGCACCCGGGGGCCGACCGTTCCTTCTGCCAGGTGAAGCGCGCGTTCTCCTGTTGTCCGGGCTTGAAGTCCAAGATGACGTCCTCCCCGTTCTGGGCGCAGTCGGCCGTGGAGAAGATGCGGTCCGAGCCGCTCATCACCCGGAACTCCTGTTGACTGGTGCCCACATTGATCTTGCATTCGGATTCCGAGGCGTTCTTCACCTGCAGGATCAGCACCGGGTCCTGGTCCGCGGTGTAGGACGCGGCGTCGGTGGCGGCGCTGAGCTCAATATCCGATTCCGCGCACATGCCCTCCGGCGACTGGGAGGCAGTCTCACTCTCGGGCTCACTTTCGGGCTGCTGGCCCGGCTCCGGCTGCTGTGGCTGCTCGTTTGCGGCCGGCGGCTTCTCCTCGCCGCCCAGGGCCGAGACCACCGCAACCACACCCCAGACAAGCAGACCCACCAGCAGCAGTGCGATGACTGCCACGGTGATCCGCCGGCGCCGGTAGACGCTGGTCGGCAGCCTGCCCTGCGGTGCTTTACTCATAGCTCAAGGCTAGTTCATTGCGGTGCGCTTCCCGGTGATTTCGCGGTGATTCCCTGACCGGGGGTGCCAGGCCATACAGTGGTGGGGTGCACGAAATCCACGAGCTGATCAACCACTGGTACCACGCCAATGCGCGCACCCTGCCCTGGCGGGAGCCCGGGGCCTCCGGGTGGGCGGTCATGGTCAGTGAGTTCATGCTCCAGCAGACCCCGGTGGTGCGGGTGCTGCCGGTGTGGGAGCAGTGGATGCAACGCTGGCCGCGCCCCCAGGACCTGGCCGCCGAACCGGTCTCCGAAGCGATTCGGGCGTGGGGGCGGCTGGGCTACCCGCGGCGGGCAATGCGCCTGCATGCCGCAGCGGTGGAGATCACCACCGAGCACAACGGGATGGTCCCGCGCACTGAGGAGCAGTTGCGCGCCCTGCCGGGAGTGGGCGACTACACCGCCGCCGCCATCGCCTGTTTCGCCTTCGATAAACCCACCGTCGTGGTGGACACCAACATCCGCCGGGTGCAGGCCCGGCTCTTCGGCGGCGCGGCGCTGCCCGAACCCAGCCCCCGGGCCAGCGAGTTCGCCCGCGCCCGCCAGGTTCAGCCCGAGGACCATGAAGCAGCCGTCACCTGGAACATCTCCGTCATGGAGCTGGGGGCGCTGGTGTGCACCGCGCGCAGCCCCAAATGCTCCCAGTGCCCGGTGTTCGCCCATTGTGCCTGGGTGGCCGCCGGGCAGCCGGCCCCGCACTACACGCCCAAGGGGCAGGCCTGGCACGGGACCGACCGGCAAGTGCGCGGGGCAATCATGGCGGTGCTGCGGGCCGGCGAGCAGGCCGTGGATCCCGCCGTGTTCCTGGCCGACCTGGCGATGCAGCAAGACCCGGTGTTCACGCCGCTGCAGAAGCTTGATGCGCCGCTCCAGCAGCGCCAGCGGGCGCTGTCCGGGCTGCTGGCCGACGGCCTGGCGGCCAGCGGCGATGAAGGAATCGTGCTGCCCAGCTAGGCCGGACAGTCCGGGGGCATCAGAACTGCAGAATCATGCGGGTGTTGCCCAGGGTGTTGGGTTTAACCCTTGCCAAGTCCAGGAACTCGGCCACGCCCTCATCGCGCGAGTGCAGAAGTTCGGCATACACCGCCGGGTCAACGGCGCTCTGGTCGGCCATGACGCTGAAGCCATGCCGCTCAAAGAACTCGACCTCGAAGGTCAGGCAAAAAATCCGGTGCACCCCCAGATCGCGGGCCCGGCGCAGCAACTCGTTGATCAGCCCGGTGCCCACTCCCTGCCCGCGCCAGGATTCGGCGGAGGCCAGGGTGCGCACTTCGGCGATGTCCTCCCAGATCACGTGCAGCCCCCCGCAACCGATGACCTGCCCTGCCGCATCCTCCGCGACCACGAACTCCTGGATGGATTCGTAGTAGGTCACCGCCTCCTTGTCCAGCAGGATGCGCTGCTCGGCCAGGGGCCGGACTAGATCGCGGATGGCGTGGACGTCGGTGGTGCGGGCGGGACGGACGGTAAAAGAACTCACCTTATTGATCCTATGCCCCGCACCGTGGGCAGCTGGCGAAGTTTACCCCTGTATTTCGGATCTGTTTGCCCACCTTCCTGCCCGCTGCGTGCGGCAGGCAGGCGGAAGGCGGCCTGTTGTAAGAATCCTGCCGCAAGCCGCTGGGCGAGGCAGCGCTGTGCCAGACTAGTGGGGTTCACCCCGATGGCGGGCGCAAAGGAGGATGGGGCCACATGCACACCGGCGCGCGACGTCCTGGACTGGGGTTGTTGGCGGTGCTGCTCAGCGCGGTGGGCATCGCCCCACTGCTGAACTACGGGCTCAGTGCCCCCAGTGACCTGATCATTCGGGAGCTGGGCATCTCCGAGGCGCAGTTCGGACTGCTGGCCACCGTCTGCTTTGGCTTCGCCGCGGTCGGCAATGCCGTGTTCAGCAAGTTCAGCGACCGGCAGCCGGACCGCACCCTGATGCTGCTGATCTTCGGCGCCGCCGCGGTATCGATGGGGCTGGCGTCCCTGCCCGGCGGCTACCTGCTGCTGCTGGCCGCCGCGGCGCTGTCCGGGTTGGCGCAGTCGTTCCCCAACGGGGTCACCAACCGGGTGCTGGCCCAGCGCGTGCCCAGTGCCCAGCGCATCGCCTGGACCGGGGTGAAGCAGTCCGGGGTGCAGGTCAGCCAGTTGGTGGGCAGTATCGGCTTCCCGCTGCTGGCCGCCTGGATTGGCTGGCATGGGGCCAGCCTGGTTGGCGCGGTCGCCGCTGGCGTGCTGGGCCTGGCGGCGGTGCGGGTGCTGGCCGCGGTGCCGCTGTTGGCGCAGGACGCCCCGCCCCGGGCCGCCGAAGCGGCACCGGTTCCCACGACGGCGGGCGGCTCGACACGCTCAATGATCCTGGCGTTGACGGTGTTCGGCTTCATCAACGGGATGGGTGTACAGGCCACGAACGTGTACCTGCCGTTGTTTGCGGTCCGGGAACTGGATTTCTCCCTGGTGCTTGGTGGACTGACGGCGGCGGCCGCCGGGGCCATCGGGGTCACTGCCCGGGTGGGCTGGGGCCGGATGATGTCGCGTGGGATCTCCGCGCCGCGGCTGCTGCTGCTTCTGGCGGTGCTGGCGCTGGCCGGCGCCGGCACATTCCTGCTGGCGGAATCCTGGCACTGCCCCACCCTGCTGTGGCTGGCCGTGGCCTTGCACGGCGCGTCCGCCCTGGGCGTTTCGGTGGTGCTGATGGCGGCCCTGCTGCGCGCGGTTCCGGCCTCCCTGATGGGAAGCGCCAGCGGGATCTTCTCCGCCGGGCAGTTTGGCGGGTTCACCATTGGCCCCCTGGTGATGGGGATGGTGATCTCCTCGGCCGGGGGTTTCACCCTGGGCTGGCTCATGGTGGCCGGGATCTACCTTTGCTGTACGGTGTTGGGGGTCTTGCTGGTGCTGCGGGCCCGCCGGCGCGGCTGAGCACTCAGTGCGACCCGTGGCGCCCGACGCCAAAGGGCGGCTCGACGGGTATGTCCGTCGAACCGCCCTTCGGTTCTGGTCGGGGTGCTGGCCCCGGGGGTCAGCCCTCGATGGCCGCCGGGGCCGGCTCGCCTTCCAGCTGGCCGTTGCCGCCTTCGGCGCGGAAGGTGAACTTCTCGGCGCCGG
>NZ_JAVGCZ010000039.1:0-25417 GCF_052928425.1 Glutamicibacter sp. BSL13 | reverse complement strand
ATTCCAGATCTCATCATCGGACAGGTGATTGACCAGTTCCTTGGTTTCCGGGCGCTGACCGAAGAAATGCTCACGCACGAACGCGCCGGACTCGGCCTTGTACGTCTGGTAATCCCCATCCGGGGTCTGGTTCATCACTTCCACCAGCGCACCGGTGTCATCGGCATCCAGCAGGGCATCCCACTCACGGCCCCACACCACCTTGATCACGTTCCAGCCCGCTCCGCGGAAGAACGCCTCCAGCTCCTGCATGATCTTCCCGTTGCCCCGCACCGGCCCGTCCAGGCGCTGCAGGTTGCAGTTGATCACGAACGTGAGGTTATCCAGCCGCTCATTGGCCGCCAGCTGCAAGAATCCCCGCGATTCAGGCTCATCCATCTCACCATCACCCAAGAACGCCCACACGTGCTGATCACTGGTGTCCTTGATGCCCCGGTTGTGCAGGTACCGGTTCAACTGGGCCTGGTAAATCGCGTTGGCCGGACCCAACCCCATCGACACGGTCGGGAACTGCCAGAACTCCGGCATCGAGCGCGGGTGGGGGTAGGAGGGCAGGGCATGGCCCTGCTTCGACTTCTCCTGCCGGAACCCGTCCATGTCCTGCTCCGAAAGGCGCCCTTCCAAAAACGCGCGCGCGTACATGCCCGGCGAGGCGTGGCCCTGGAAGAAAATCTGGTCCCCTCCCCCGGGATGGTCCTGGCCACGGAAGAAGTGGTTGAACCCGACCTCGTACAACGTTGCCGCCCCGGCATAGGTGGAAATATGGCCACCCACCCCGATATCCGGGTGCTGGCCACGATGCACCATGATCGCCGCGTTCCAGCGCATGTACGCCCGGTACCGGCGCTCGATCGCCTCGTCCCCGGGGAACACCGGCTCCTGATCCACCGGGATCGTGTTCACATAATCAGTGGTCGTGACCATCGGCACGCCCACCGACTTCGCCCCGGCCCGCTGCAACAACGACCGGATAATGAACTGGGCCCGCTCGGTGCCCTGCGACTCGACCAGCTGGTCAAAGGAATCCAACCATTCCTGGGTCTCTTCCGGATCCCGGTCGGATAACTGATACGTCAGACCACTACGGATCTGGGAGATGTGTTCCTCGACAGCCACGGTTACTCCTTTATTGAAGCGGCTACATCCCGGTGGTGAGTTTCAGGCACCGCGATGAGTTTGGGACTACGGGCGGTGGCGCACTGGAGTGGCGTGCTACGCCCGTTCGTCATCAACTCTAGTTCGCATTCCGGTATTTTGAGGACAAGTTTTCATGCTGTGAGAAGAAAAACCGCCGATTTTCGGTGACCTATGCAACTGCGTACAAGGTCATCTTGCGTAATGGTCATGACTTGGAGACGTGTAACACGCAATCGGGAAACTAAAAATCCCGGCGTGTTGGCCCGCTGGCGCTTGAACGCGCGGGGAAAAGCGTGTTTCGTTGGTAGTAACGCTTTGCACCAGCAGGAGGAAACAAGTGAGCGACGCCGTATCGGCAAGTGTGGAGCCCGCAAAGAAGATGGGCTTCAAAGAGGAAGATCTGATCCAGGAACTCGGCTACGACGACGACGTGGATTATGACCTTCGCGATTCCATTGAGGATCTGATCGGCTCGGAGCTGCTCACCGAAGAGGACCACGACGTCGTAGATGCGGTCATCTACTGGTGGCGCGATGGCGACGGCGACCTGGCCGATGCCCTCATGGACGCCCTGGCCAGCCTGGAAGACGACGGCGTGGTGTGGTTGCTAACCCCGAAGCAGGGGCGCGAAGGCCACGTCTCACCAACCCTGGTGCAGCAGGACGCCCCCACTGCGGGGCTGCACATGACCAACGCCGAGGGCGTGTCCAAGGAATGGTCCGCCATCCGCCTGGTTCAGCGACGCAAGCACTAACGCCTGTGCAACCCGGAACGAAACTTCCAGACTTTAGTCTGGAGAATCAGTACGGGGAGCGGGTCACCAGCCAGGATCTGTCCACGGGCCGGAGCATCATCGTGTTCTACCCGTGGGCATTTTCGCGTGTCTGCGGGGGAGAGCTGGCTGAACTGCAGCAGCATCTGCCCGAGTTCCGTGACGCCGATGTGCGCCTGGTGGCCATCTCCGTGGACCACAAGTTCGCGCTGCGCACCTACGCCGAGCAAGAAGGTTTTGGCTTTGAGTTGCTGGCCGACTTCTGGCCACACGGACAGGTGGCCGAGCTCTTTGACGCCTTTGATGCCGAGCGCGGGGTCGCCCGGCGAGTCACATTGAGCGTCAAGGACGGGGTAATCCAAACGCGGTTTGAATCCCCGCTCAGTGAGCCGAGAGATTTTCAGGCGTACCGGACCGCCATCGCGGACGCGTCCTAAGCTGCTGACCGGGCATCGATTGCCAAGCCAAACCCCCTGCTCCTTAGGGTCCACTCAGAAGCCGATCTTCTTGGGCACGCGGTCATTTCGCATAAGACCACCGCGGACGCGCCAGGCCACCAACGTCGCCGACGCGGGCAAGGCACAGCAAGGGTGAGCTGCATCGCGTCGATGTTCCCCTTAGCCACAAAGTGCGGGCGTCGCGTACAGTCGCACTCCCGCGCCTGTACCGGGGTACGGCTAAGAGACGCAGCTCACGCGTCCCCGGCTTGCCCGGGCACCCGAGTTCCAGTAAAGTTATTCCCTGTTGGCAGGAAGGTTTTTCCTCTTGCCGCAGGTCAAGGGCCTTTAGCTCAGCTGGTAGAGCGTCACGTTTACACCGTGAATGTCATCGGTTCGATCCCGGTAGGGCCCACCACGCAAAACCCGCTGTCACTCGCCTCAACAGGTTGGTGGCAGCGGGTTTTTGTATCCATTGTGTAGTGTTGACCGTCGCAAGTTCCTCGTGTATTCGAGCACTCTAATGTCTCCGGTTCGGTCAAGGGTTTCAATGTGTTTTTCCCGCGGGGATACAACCGTCGCACTGTCGTAGCTAATGGATCCTTTGTGGCTAGCCGTCGTTCTTCTGCGTGCAGGGGCCAAATGCAGTCTTTTGGAGCTACCGCAGCCACTACCGGGCGATGCCTGAGTCGTGAATCTGTTCTCCACAAGCTCGCTCATGCCCGTCAAACAGCTCTGACTTCTCAACAGAATCCAGCGATCAGACCGAACATATTCTTACGCGATTCCGGCCAGGGTTCGACGAGCCCCATGGTTCCCTACTTTGACTGAGCTTGCCCCCTTTTGAGCGATCCCGACGGTGCGCCGGGATCCGAGTGAGCGCCCGACCAGCCGTGTCTTTCCTGTCGCGGCATACGGGCCACAGCGCATTACTCGAGCGAGCGAGAACCACGAGGCGCTCCACACTGAAAGCTGTCACACCTCTCAGCGGTTCCCAGGCCGTCAATTACGACCGGGCGAACACCCCCGGTTGCTTAGTGAGCGCGCGTACTCTGCATAATACCTAGTCGCGCCAGAGTCCAACGTATCCGACCCACGGCTTGCCGGAGACGTTGTACCGGCTTTGGGCTTTAGGGTCATACTGGCACCAGGACTCGCTCACCCGCACGCCGTTCAACTTAGCGGCCTGCTGCGCGATACGAATTGCACGCCAGACTTGGCACTCTTTCTGCGTTTTGAAGAAGGTCAGTGTTGATCCGGCGAAGCTTCCGGCGTTGGCCGCGGGTGCTGTCGCCAAGCCTGCCCCCGCAATAAGGCCAAAGCTTAGGCTAGCGGCCGCAATTTTCTTTTTGATGTTCACGTTGAACTTCCGTGTAGCGTTCTTTCTACCTAACAATTGGTTAAACCATTACATAGATAGACGCGACTGTCGAGCTGCGGATTGGAGAACCCGAGGCAAGCTCACGGCAAATGTTGGGGCCAGGTCCCGGGTACTTATAGTGAACGGGTAGGCGCCGTGCCGCATCGTTTGTCATGCGGTGCGATCGCTGTTGCGCTCGTGATCGTGTCTGCGCGAACAATTTCTGACTGCTAAATATCTTCTTGAACCACGCCGAAGTGGGCAGTGGTCCGTCGGAGCACTTGCTTTGTCGTTTAGATTTCTCTTTACGGGATGAGCTCTTTGGAAGTACGAAGCGCCGGCGTTGGGCAGACGACGCGGAGCAAGCTTCCCTCTTAGGAGGGCTTTGAGGGAATTCGCAACTCCCCTTCCAATGACGAGACTGAAACCCGATGGAGTTCGACGGTTAAGGTCCTTAGGGCCCTCTGGCGTGTTCTTTCCCAGGAGCGGCAATGCACAATCCAGTTCCCAGTCCGCTCGTCTTGCTGGTGGAGGTAGCATCAGGCCGACGATAGAGAACGGGGCCCTACCACAAAAGGTAGGACCCCGTTCAGTCGTGCAGGTTAAGCCCGCTTGCGCGTGAGCAGTCCCCAGATAACGAGGACGATCAGCGAACCGCCGATGGCCAGCAACCAGGTTGACAGGGACCAGAATTCGTCCACTCCGACTCCGAAGATCGCGGATCCAATCCAACCGCCAACGATGGCGCCAACAACACCCAGCAGCAAGGTCACGAGCCAGCCGCCACCTTGCTCACCTGGCTTGATCGCCTTCGCGATCGCACCGGCAATCAGGCCCAAAACAATCCAACCTATGAAACCCATTACTTCCTCCTATATGGATCGAGTGACTTCGTTCAGCATCAGGACTGTGATGCACCCGGAAAACATTACCCGTAAGTATGGAATTGGGTGCGCACATCTGCAAGGACACGCCACGCGGAAAACCAAAATACGACGCGAAACACACCGTGGCATGCTGGGATCGCAACCGAATGGCGAAATGCAATATCGGGTTACGGCAACAACGGTTAGACGTTCGGCTCCTTTCCAGAGACCGGCTGAAGCTCCAGCTGGGGCCAGTGCCCCAGATCCCGGAGCAGCTGCCGGTCGTGGCTGGAAAGCACAATCGCCGCCTCGGTCGCATCAAAGGCCTCGGTCAACTCGTCCACCAGGGTGATGGACAGGTGGTTGGTCGGTTCATCGAGCAACAGCAGGTTCGGGCGTGCGGCCAGCACCAGGGCAAGATCAAGCCGGCGTTGCTGTCCCATGGACAGCTCTCCCACCCGCTTGTTCATTTCCGCCGAGCGCAGCAGTCCCAGGCTCGCCAATCCCACCACCCGTTTGTCGGGCACCATACCGGCGGCGACCAGCCGGTCCACGTGGTTGGCGTAGACCGTGCTCGCCCGCTGCTCCAAGGGAAGCGCGGACTCCTGCTGCAGGAAGGCACGCCGGGCGTGGGCCGAGTGGTGAACCGCTCCCTGATCCGGGTGCAGCTCCCCGGCGAGGATCGCCAACAGGGTTGATTTCCCGGCACCATTGGGCCCGGTGATCAGCAGCCGGCTGCGGCCGCGCACCGTCAGCGACACCGGGGCCAGCCGGCCACGGACACCTACGGCGTCCGCGGTGACCAGTGCCGCACCGGCCCGGGAGGTCAGCTCGGGGAAGTGCATGGCCTGTGGGGGAGAGGGCACGGTCAGCGCCTGGGCGTCCAGGGCCGCCTGCCGACGCCGGACGCTTTGCACCAGCCCGCCAGCGCGGGTGGCCCGCTGGTGTTTTCCGGTGCCCTTCTCCGGACGCCACCCGCTGATGAGCCGGTTCTGGGCTGCGCTGAGGTCATCCTGCAGCCGGGACCGCTCGGTCTGCTGGGCCGCGTATTGCTGTTCCCAGCGCTCGAGTTCGGCCCGGTGCCCCTCACGGTAGCCGGCGTATCCGCCGCCGTAGACGCGCGGACGGTCATCGTAGGTGGGGTCCAGGTCGATCAGGGTCTCGGCGACGTCGGCGAGCAGTGCCCGGTCGTGGCTGACGATGACCACCCCGCCGTGGCGGGACTTCAGCTGGGTGGTCAGGAAGTCCAGCCCGGCATGGTCCAGGTGGTTGGTGGGCTCATCGAGCAGCAGGAAGTCGTCATCGCGGCCGATCAGGCAGGCCAGACGCACGCGGTAGCGCTGGCCGACGGAGAGCTCGGTCAGCGGCCGGCTCCAGTCCGGTTCGGCATCCAGGGCCTCCATGGCCACCCGCACCCGCCGTTCGGCGTCCCAGGCGTCCAGCGCCAGGGCCAGTTCCAGGGCCTGGGCGTAGCGGTCATCGGCGCCGGGTGTTCCCTCGGCCAGGGCGGTGGCCGCGGCATCGAGTTGCTCCACTGCCGCGACCGCGTGCCGGACCGCCGCGGCGGCGACTTCACCCACGGTGCGCTGATCGTCGGTGGACATCTCCTGTTCGGCGATGCCCAGCGTGCCGATGCGGGTGACTTGGCCGCTGTCGGGGGTGAGGTGCCCGGAGAGCACATGCAGCAGCGTGGATTTGCCGCGGCCATTTTCCCCGACCACGGCGATGCGGGAGGTGGGGGTGACCACGAGGTCCACCCCACGCAGGATGGGGTTGGCGCCCAGGGCCAGCCAGATGTCGGACAGGACGATTTGGGCGCGCGAACGGGCGGGGAAGGTTGGGGGAGTGATAGGCACGGTGTTCCTTTTGGGTGGGCGCGCCGCACCGCAGCAGGCAGGGCAGAATAGACCAGGCACTGATAAGGGGTGTGGGGGCACGCAAAACGGTGACCACTGGGGTCATGGACGCATGACCACGCGCTCGGAGCAGGCTCAACGAGCGCGGCTGGCCGCGATCACCGTTAGAGGAACAGCAAATATTGCATGCTTCAACGCTAGCACGCGGCGCCGGTGCGGCAACAGCGGGTGTGAGCGAATCGTGGTCGGGATCGTGGCTCACCGCGCGTCCTTGCGGTTCGCGTCCCCATCGGGGTTGTCCGTGAGCATCCGGTCCAGGCGCCGGGCGACGTCATCGAGTTCGTGGTCGAACAGCCCCGCATAGGTGTCCAGGGTGATGGCCGCGGTGGCGTGCCCCAGCATCCGCTGCACCACCTTGACCGAGGCGCCGGAGGCGACCATCCAGCTGGCGGCCGTATGCCGCAGATCGTGCACCCGCAGCCGTTCGGGCAGGCGGACAGCCTGCGGGCCGGCGTCCCGGGCCGCGGCGTTGACCGCCAGCACGGCCGGGGTGAAGCTGCGGCGCCGAAAGTTGTTGGGCCGGATCTGGGCTCCGCGGGCGCTGGTGAACAGCAGCCGGTCCGGATCGTGCGGCGCGGCCAGGGGCTGCAGCAGCCCCATGAGCTGCGCGGTCAGCGCCACGCTGCGCGGCTGCCCATTCTTGGGAGGCCCCACCACCGCAGGCCCGCCGTTGACGAACACCACCGAACGCTCCACCCGCAGCCGCCGCAGTTCCGGCTGCAGGTCCCGGCCGCGCAGTTCCACCGCCTCCCCGATGCGCAGCCCGGTGCTGGCCAGCAACCAGATCAGCGGTGCGTGGCGTTCGCCGGCGGAATCGGCCAGGGCCCGCACCTGCGCCACGGTCAGGAACACGTGTTCGCGCGGATTCGGCGGCGGCAGACGGATCTTGTGGCCCGGGTTCTTCTGCAGCAGCTCCTCATCCACGCACCAGGAAAGGAACGCCAGGAACCGGCCGAAAATGGTGTCCACGGTGCGCGGTGCGTAGTCCAAGCGGGCCACCCACGCCTGGATGTCCCGCCGGCGGATCGCCTCCAGCTGCCAGTGGCCCCAGTAGGGCATGAGGTGGGCGCGGATGTCCGAGGCCGCCGCGATGCGGGTCGAGGCCCGCCAGTGCAGGCTGCTGTCCTGCCACAAGAGCAAAAGATCGCCCACCACGGGTCCCGGTACGGGGCTGCCGGGCCCCGGCCATGCCGGCAGGTTTGCGCGCTCGGCTGCTGGTTCCACCTCTTGCCTCCCAACTGTTCGGCGGTACCCACCAGTCTCACCCGCTTCGGCTCCGGTGCTGGGGGATGACCGGGCGCACTGGGGACAAGCGGCGCTCGGAAGAGGGTCATTGTTTCGCCGAAGCGCGGTGGGGCTGAGATACTGGGGCTCCGGTTCGGCAACAGGTTTTTGTGGTGGCAGAGGGTGATTGGGTGGCTGTGATGGAGGATCCGTTCCAGGTGCGCCTGAGCGGGCGCGGGGGCGCGGTGAGCCTGCGCCAGCAGGTCTCCGATGCGGTGCGTGACGCCCTGGTGGCCGGCACCCTGGTGCCCGGGCAGGTCTATTCGGCCCCGGCCCTGGCCGAGATGCTGGGAGTTTCACCCACCCCGGTGCGCGAGGCGATGATCGACATAGCCCGCGAGGGGCTGGTGGAGGCGCTGCGCAACAAGGGCTACCGGATCGTGGGGTTCAGTGACCGGGACCTGGATGAGCTGGCCGAGCTGCGCGCGCTGATCGAGGTGCCCACCATGGCCCAGGTGGCGCTGCATGCCCGGGCCGAGGACCTGGAGCAGCTGCGCCCGCTGACTACGACGCTGAATTCCACGGCCGAACGCGGGCAGCTGCGCGAGTTCATTGCGGTGGACACCGAGTTCCACCTGCGTGCCCTGGCCCTGGCCGGCAACCGGCACCTGGTGGATAATGTGCGCCAACTGCGCTCCCGGGCCCGGCTGTCTGGGCTGGCGCAGCTGGCCGAGGCCGGGCAGCTGGTGAACACCGCCCGGGAGCACGGCCAGCTGCTGGATCTGATGATCGCGCGGGACGCCGGGGCGGTGGCCGAGCTGATGCGCCGCCACATCGGACACACCCGGGGCGTGTGGGCCGGACGCGGGGAACAGACCCGCACGTCAGCGACGTAATCCGCGCACTTTTTCATCCTGCTGGCCCGGTCATTGTGAGCTGGGCCATTTGCTTAACCGACAGTAAAATTTTACTGTGGTGTCTATTCGTGGCGCAGGTCACGGGTTTTCAATGACCAGATCGCGCTACCACCGCGCATCCCCGGCCGCACGCTCCGGGGAAGCGGTGGGGGCGCACGGCAGATGGGCAAGGACATGAGTCAACAGGTTTCCGCGGCACCGAAGAAGGTGAGCTATCCCAAGGTGCTGACCGCTAGCCTGAGCGGATCGGCCATCGAGTGGTTCGATTTCTTCCTCTACGCGACGGCGGCGGCGTTCATTTTCGACAAGCAGTTCTTCCCCTCCGACGACCCGTACATCTCCCAGATGCTCTCCTACACGACCCTGGCGCTGACCTTCTTCATCCGCCCGTTCGGCGGGATCATCTTCTCCCACATCGGGGACCGGATCGGGCGCAAGAAGACCCTGGTGGTCACGCTCTCGCTGATGGGCGGGGCCACGGTGGCCATCGGCCTGCTGCCCACCTACGCCCAGGTGGGGATGCTCGCCCCGGTGCTGCTGATCCTGTGCCGGATCATCCAGGGCCTGGCCATCGGCGGGGAGTGGGGCGGGGCGCTGCTGCTGGCCTACGAGTACGCGCCGAAGAACCGGCGGGGATTGTTTGGCAGCATCCCGCAGACCGGGATCACCATCGGCATGCTGCTTGCCACCATCGCCTTTTCCCTGGTCAGCCTGCTGCCGCAGGCCTCCTTTGAGTCCTGGGGCTGGCGCCTGCCGTTCATCTCCAGCATCGTGCTGATCGTGATCGGGCTGTGGATCCGCGGCGGGCTGGGGGAGACCCCGGCGTTCAAGAAGCAGCAGGCCACCGGCGACGTGGCCAAGCTGCCGATCGCCGAGACGCTGCGCCACCACTGGCGCTCGGTGCTGATCGCCATCGGCGCGAAGATCGTGGAAACCGCGCCGTTCTACATCTTCGCCACCTTCGTGGTCAGCTACGCCACCGGCACCTTGGACTACGAGCGCTCCACCGTGCTGAACGCGGTCAGCGCCGGGGCGCTGGCCAGCACCCTGATGATCCCGGTGATGGGCTGGCTGGCCGATAGGTGGGGCCGGCTGCAGGTGTACCTGTGCGGCGCCGTGGTGATCGGATTGTTCGCCGCCCCGTTCTTCTTGCTGCTGGGCACCGGGGCCGACTGGGCGGTGTTCATGGCCGTGATCGTGGGCCTGGGCGTGGTCTGGCCGCCGGTGACCGCGACCCTGGGCACCTTGACCTCCGAGATCTTCTCCACCCGGGTGCGCTACACCGGGGTGACCCTGGGCTACCAGATCGGCGCCGCGCTGGCCGGGGGCACCGCCCCGCTGCTGTGCACCTTCCTGCTGGCCCGCTTCGACGGGTCCTGGGTGCCGATCGCGCTGTACATCGCCGCGATCGCGGTGCTCTCGATCATCGCGGTCTCCTTCGCCCCGAAGGTGGCCCGGGCCGATGACTCGATCGAGAACCCGGCCACCGAACACCCCGAGACGAACCACGACCTGCCCGGCGGGATGCCGGACGGGCTGAGCATGACGGAAGTGAAATAGGAAAGATGAGCACAATGACCGAGCACGCCCCGCGCTGGTACGGCGCCGATGAGGTGGCCGCGGCGATCACCCCGGCCCGCGCCCGCCAGCTGATCGAGCAGGCCCTGGAAGGGGACTTCGACCCGGCCGATGACCCGGCCCGCTTCCACGCCCCGGCCGGCACCGGGCACCTGCTGTTGATGCCCTCCACGATCGGTGAATGGTCCGGGATCAAGGTCGCCTCCGTGGGACCGCAGAACCCGTCCCACGGCCGCCCGCGGATCCAGGCGACCTACATCCTGATGGACGCCCTGACCCTGACCCCGCAGGCGATGATCGAGGGCTCGCTGCTCACGGCGCTGCGCACCCCGGCGGTCTCGGCCGCCGCGGTGAACCGGCTCGCCGCGCCGCAGGCCTGCACCCTGCTGGTGTACGGCACCGGCCCGCAGGCCTGGGGCCACATCCAGGCGATGGCCGAGATCCGCGACCTGGAGCAGGTGATGGTCTGCGGGCGCAAGCCCGAAAAGGTGCAGGAGCTGATCGCCCGCACCCGGCAGCTGGGGCTGGCCGCGCGCCCGGCCACCCAGGCGGACCTGGGGCAGGCGGACATCATCGTGTGCGCCACCTCCGCCAACGACCCGCTCTTTGACGGATCGCTCATCAAGGACGGGGCGGCGGTGGTGGCCATGGGCTCCCACGAACCGCAGTATCGGGAACTGGACGCGAACCTGATGGGCCGTTCACTGATCGTGGTGGAGGAGGTGGACACCGCCCTGCGCGAGGCCGGGGACCTGATCCAGGCCATGGCCGAGGACCCGGACCTGTCGGCCGAGTCACTGCACACGCTGCGGGACCTGGTGCGCGGCCAAATCCAGCGGGCCACCGACCGGCCGAACGTGTTCAAGGGGACCGGGATGTCCTGGCAGGACCTGGCCATCGCCGTGGGAGTGCACAAAACCCGCTAACCGGTGGCGCCGCCGCTCCCGGAAAACGAGCGCACGTGCAGTCCCTTTATCGCGAAGAGGAGCCACCGTGACTGGAACCGCGTGAATACGGTCAGCACGCCACTCAGGGTCTTGGAATGAGCAGAAACTTTGCTCATTCCAAGACCCGTCTGTTCTTCATAGAGGACTACCGCAAGAAGTGCCCCAAGGCTGCAAGCGCAGAGCGCACTGCCGTGGCTAGAGCTGGCTCGTAGTCCGGAAGAAAATGTGGCGAGTGATTAACCGGTGGCGCACTCTTCCGCGGGACGAAACCGCCGAAGAACCAATACACATACGGGACGCTAATCTCATCGCCGAGAGCTCCGAAATCTTCTGAGCCCATGGCCGGAGGAAGCTCATGCACTTTGTTTTCCCCCAACTCGGCGATGAGTACCATGCGGAGGATTTCAGTGTGCTCTGGACTGTTGTGTAGTTTGGGGAATGAATTGAAGCGTTCAATTTCCGGTTTCGGCGCATTGGAAGCCATAGCTTCTGCATTCACGATGCGTTCTATACCGCCGAGCATCTGGGAGCGTACCTCTTCGGTGAAGGTGCGCACGTTCAAAGTGAATTCTGCCCTGTCCGGGATGATGTTCTCTTTGAGCCCGGCATGAAAAGAGCCGCAGGTCACTACCGCAGATGACTGAGGATCGAGCTCACGGGAGACGAGTGTTTGCAAGCGTGTGATGGTGTGCGCACCGAGAACGATGGGATCGATCGAGTCTTGCGGCTGTGACCCATGTGATTGCTTTCCTTCCAGAGTGACTTTGATGGAGTCAGCCATGGCCATGGCAGGGCCACTGGTGAGACCGACGGAGCCGGCGGCGAAGGGAAAGACATGTTGACCCAGGAGAACCTCAGGGCGCGGTGCTTTGTCCCAGAGTCCGTCGTTGAGCATGGCGCGGGCGCCAGCGCCAGTCTCTTCGCCGGGCTGGAAGATCCATACAATAGTGCCTCGCCAGGAGCTGGTTTGCTCGGCGAGCCGGGCAGCAGCTGTTAATGCCGCTGTGACGTGCGTATCGTGTCCGCAGCCATGCATCACTGGAACGTCAGTGCCGTCGGATAAGGTTCCGCGCGTCGCAGAAGCATAATCTGCGCCCGTGTTCTCAGCGATAGGCAAACCATCGGAATCGGCGCGGTAACCGACGATCGGACCGTTACCGTTGCGCTGTATGCCCACCACTCCAGTGTCCGCGCAGATGAAGTTCTCAATTCCGAGGGCGTCTAGTTGCTGCGCAATGTAGGCAGCTGTTTGATGCTCCTGCATGGACAGCTCAGGATTTGCATGCAGATGCTTATACATCCGGTGCATCAGAGCTGTTTGTGCTTCGGTCAAAGTGGTGACGATGGTGCCAATTTCCGTGCTCATGCTTACTCCTTGTTTAATCTTCGACTGTGTTGTGGACAGCTTGCCGATCGCGGACGATCCACGAAACAACGATTGAGAACAGCACTACTAGGGCGGTGCCGAATAGCGTCAGGGCGGGAAACAGCGGAATGACCACTAAGTACATCAGCAGCGAAAGCACGATGGCGACGATGGTAGGGCGTAGCTGTTTCATTGCGACGATGGCCTGGACCAATACTGCACCCATCAGTGAAGGCAGGATGTAGATGCGGGCTACTTCGATCACGTCGTTGGGGATGATAGAGACCAGCCAAGATCCGAGCACGCCCACGAAGATTAGCAAACTGGTTAAGTGCACGGTAGCGGCTCCGCAGATGGCCATGACTGATGCCAAATCGCCGCGGCGAGTTCCGGGTTTGGCATTGATAGAGGATTGAGCCACGATGGCCGCGGGTAGTAATTTGTTAGAGATATTGCCGATCATGAATGCCTGGTACATTGCGGCCGATCCAAGGATAGGAAAGTACGTCAGCGGCTCGACGATCCAAAAGATGCCGAAGGTGGCGGCCACAGCTGCGAAGGCGACACCGATCATGGCGGGGGTGATATCCAGCCCTCCGAAGAACACGAGATAGGTTGGGCCAAGCAGGGAGAAGATCAAGCCTGCTGTCATGGTGACGGAGCCATAACGGGTGGTCTGTTTCTCAAAGCGCGCCATTGATGCATCGGCGCTGGTCAATGTCTGGGTGCTCATGACAGTTGTCCTCAATTTAGGCGTTAGGCGGTGTGCATAAAGTAGCCGGCGGTGATGGCAATGAGGATGGCAAATCCTAACGCCCATTCCTTAAGCCATTTAGCCTTCAGTAACTTGGCGAGGAATAGGAAGAAGGCCGTCGAGGCAGCCGAGATCAAGACCAGCATCATATGGATGTTTGATTTCGGAATTTCGGCAATAGTCAGCATGCTGAATGCACCGAGCAGTGCCGCGGTTGGGATCAATGCCATGGCGGCAGGGTTGCGTTTTGCCAAGGACTTGCTGCCGCGCTTCAGAACCGGAGTGAGCAGTAGAGTGCACAACATCCACATCCCGCCGGAAAGACTCATGGCCATAAAAGCTACTGCGAAAACTTGTTGTGTGTAGGAATCACCTCCGAGCATTGCCCCCATGGATTGGGCCGCAAGGTTAGCACTGGCGGTTTCCGTGGCAGCAGAACCGATTAGGCCCACGCGCACCAGCACCGCCGGAGCGCCGAATAACGCGAGTAACGCGATGGCGACTAAAACTACCGACAGCGAAGGGCCGATAGAAGCGACCGCACCGGCTCGGAAGGCTTCCCTGACTTCACGTAACGGCATATCTACGTGAGGAGCAGCGGCCTTTGCAGCGCGGCTATAGAGGAAGGTCTGGATGAAGATGACTGCGAATACGCCCAACGCACACACCCATAAAAAGGGCGAGCTAGCTACTGACCAGATATCGGTGGAGGCCGGATTCGCGGTTGCCAATGATAGGGACATTGAATACTCCTTCGCTGTCGCATCAGACTGTGATGCGGCTCTCATGTGTTCAAGATTCCATTGGCGTGACGAGCGAGGCAAGGAACGGGGGAAACGGCCAAAAAACCGGCCAGATCCTCCAAAACAGGCGATTTTGTCGGGAAGTATTCCAAATGTCGCCAGCAGGCAACCAAGATTGTGACAACTATCGCAGTGATTGTCCGAAAGGTTAGCCATGAATGAGATTCAACAACTGACAGCAGTGCAGCTTACGCACAAAATCCGGGTCCGCGAACTTTCGGCCCGTGAAGCATTGGCTAGCCATATTGAAGCCATTGAAAGGGTCAACGCTGCCATCAACGCCGTAGTTACCACTGACTTTGAGCGTGCTGAACAGCTAGCCGCGGCTGCAGATGAAGCTACCGCACGCTCTGAGGCTACGGGAATCTTGCATGGACTACCGATGACGCACAAAGACACTTTCAATACTTCTGGCCTGCGCACCACTCAGGGGTCGTTGTCTCTGGAGCATAATATCCCCACGCACGATGATCTGCAGATCGCCAGGTTGAAAGCGGCTGGAGTGATTCGCACCGGCAAAACGAATGTGCCCGAGTTTGGTGCCGGGTCCCATACCTTCAACGAGGTTTTCGGCACGACCACCAACCCGTACGCTACTGATCGCTCCGCCGGTGGCTCTTCCGGCGGCGTCGCTGCTTCAATTGCCGCCCGCATTCAGCCGTTGGGTGACGGTTCGGATATGGGCGGCAGCCTGCGCATACCCGCCAGCTTTTGCAATGTCATAGGTTTCCGGCCTTCGTATGGGGTGATTCCGTTGGAAGCTCCTGCTAACGCATACTCCTGGCTAGCGCGTTCCGGTCCAATGGCTCGAACTGTCGCGGACATAGCTCTGTTTATGCAGGCAAGTGCGGGCGATTCACAGCTACCTACCCCGAATACACTAAGCGCCTCCGACTTTGGGAATTTGAAACCTGACCTGCAAGGCGTACGTATCGGCTACAGCTTTGATTTCGGAATGGGTGTGCCGGTAGAAGCAGAAGTCGTTGAGGTCTTGAAAGGCCAGCTGTCGGTTTTTGAAGCTGCTGGAGCCATCCTCGAAGAAGCAACCATTGACTTCACCGGTGCGGATGAAGTCTTTGGAAACGTGCGTGCCTTCGACTTCGCCACAAACCTCGGGCCTTTGGTGAAGGCCAAGGGAGAGCTGATCAAACCCGAAGTGATCTGGAACGTGAAAAAAGGCTGGGAGCTAGACGGAGAAGCGATGATCTCCACCGTGGCAGCCCGAACTCGCCTGGAACGCGCAGTACAGGCCTTTTACGCAAAGTACGATGTCTTCCTTTCCCCCGCCGCTCAAGTGCTGCCCTTTGATGCTTCCTGGCGCTGGCCGCGAACCATTGTTGATAGTTCGGCAGAAACGTATTTGGACTGGATGCGTTCGGCCTGCCTGCTCTCAGCGGCGAGTTTGCCAGTTATTGCTATGCCCGCAGGCTTCACCGTCTCTGGTCTGCCGGTGGGTTGGCAGATGGCTGCCAACCACTATCAAGATGCAGCATTGCTGAACTGGGCGGCCGGCTACGAACAACTTACGAACTTTGCGAAGACTGCTCCGCAACTGGCAATTGATCCCAGCTCGGCGCACCCTACTCGTATCGAAACCGTTAGTGCCTAAGAAAAGAGAACATTCACATGAACACCATCGGGCCTCTGACCGGCTACACAGTAATAGACCTTTCCCGAGCACTGGCAGGACCGCACGCCACCATGATGCTGGCAGACCTAGGAGCTAGAGTTATCAAAGTGGAGAACCCCCGAGGGGGAGACGATACCCGCGGCTGGGGGCCTCCCTTTGCCGGTCCAGAAGATGATCGTCAGTCCACCTACTTCCTTTCCTGCAATCGTAATAAACAGTCCATCGCTCTGGACCTTAAGACCGCAGAAGGCGCCGCTACTCTGGCTGATATGGTTCAAAAGGCCGATGTACTGGTAGAGAACTTCCGCCCCGGGGTGCTTGACCGTATGGGATTCGATGCGGCGAGACTCAAAGAATTGAACCCGGCACTTGTAGTGCTTTCAATTTCCGGGTTCGGCCATGACGGGCCGGAAGCGTGGCGCAGCGGCTACGACCAGATCCTGCAGGGTGAGGCAGGACTGATGTCTCTGACTGGGGCAGGTCCTACTGACCCTCAGAAAGTGGGGGTACCCATTGGGGATCTGCTAGCCGGAATGTATGGATCCTATGGTGTACTGGCTGCCCTGCTGGAACGTGAAAGGACCGGGCGTGGGCAGCATGTGCGAACCTCGTTGTTGGCAGCGATTGTTGGGGTTCACGCATTTCAAGGCACTCGACAAACAGTGGCCGGCCAAGTCCCGCAAGCGCAAGGCAACCACCATCCATCCATAGCGCCCTATGGTTTGTTCCGCAGCGCTGATGGCTTCGTGCAGATCAGCGTGGGCAGTCCCAAACTATGGAGCGCACTTGTAGAAAAGTTCGAGCTACCCACCGAAGGGTTCGAAACCAACGAGCAACGGGTAAATCGTCGTGATGAGCTCATAACTGTGATCGAAAAGAAGTTCAACCAGCTACCCACCGAGGTGCTGCTGGAAAAACTAGGGCAGGCCGGTATTCCGGCAGGCATCGTGCGCAATCTTGAGGAGGTCTACCAGTGGGAGCAAGTACAATCCCAGCACCTAGCGATGCAGGTACGGCATCCGGTACTTGGTGAGATTACCTTGCCTGGTGCACCCTTGCGCTTCTTTGACGAAGTCCAAGAAGTAACCCGTACCGAGCATGCACCCCCACCTCTGCTGAACCAAGACGAGGCTGCCATCCGCCAATGGTTGGGACAGAACATGAATCAAGGAGCTTGGGGCTGATGCAGAATATGGTACAGCAGCACATCTCCGCGCAGGCAATGATCCGCGAAGTGTTGGATACCGACAGCTTTATCAGCTGGGATGAACCAGCAGACTACAGCTTCGCCGATGACGAATATCGCGAACAGCTCGAACGGGCAGCCCAGCGCAGTGGTTCCGACGAAGCGGTAATCACAGGAGAAGGAAGAATAAATGGACAAAAGGTCGCGGTGGTGATCTCCGAATTCGGTTTCCTAGCCGGTTCTATCGGCAAGACCACTGCGGCGAGAATTGTGGCCGCCTTTCAGCGAGCCACGAATGAACGCCTGCCAGTTCTGGCTTCTCCTGCCTCCGGAGGGACGCGTATGCAGGAAGGTACGCCAGCCTTCGTCTCCATGGTCAGTATTACGGCTGCAGTTCGGGAGCACACCGCGGCCTCCCTGCCCTACCTGGTGTACCTGCGCCATCCAACCACTGGGGGAGTCATGGCCTCGTGGGGTTCGCTGGGGCACGTAACTATCGCCCAGCCTGCGGCCCTGTTAGGTTTTCTAGGCCCGCGAGTATATGAAACGATTTATCACCGGCCTTTCCCTGACGGAGTCCAAATCGCAGAGAACCTCCAGCGCCGCGGCATTATCGATGCGGTGGTTCCCCTGGAAGAATTGGCCCAGATCGTCAGCCGGGCGCTCACATTATTGCGGCCAGCGAGCCCAGCATATTCACCAGCGGATTACCCCCATGTTCAGGACAAGATCCTAAACGAAGAAGAAGTGTGGGCAGCAATAACTGCAACAAGGCAGGCTCGGCGTCCGTCGGTACGGCATGTCGTTAAATATGCCAGCAGTGACGCCCTACAGCTCTCAGGCACCACCGAAGGAGAAAACGACCCGCGCATGTATTTGGCCTTAGCTCGCTTCGGTGGGCAGCCGGCAATAGTTGTGGGTCAGGATCGAACGCGGGCAGACGATGTCCGCACCGCCGAGCCGATGGGACCGGCTTTCCTAAGGGAAGCCCGTCGCGGCGCGCTGCTAGCGCAGAAACTAGGTATTGCGCTGATAACTGTAATCGACACCGAGGGAGCTGCGCTGAGCCAAGCCGCCGAAGAAGGCGGCATGGCCGGTCAAATTGCTCGTTCCCTTGAAACGCTGGTGAGCCTGGAAGTTCCAAGTGTCTCGCTGCTGCTCGGGCAGGGGACAGGGGGAGGAGCTTTGGCACTATTGCCAGCAGACATATCGATTGCCGCCGAGAACTCCTGGCTTTCACCTCTGCCGCCTGAAGGCGCCAGTGCAATTCTCTACCGGGACACGGAGCATGCTCCTTGGTTGGCTTACGTTCAGAAAACCGATGCTTTTTCACTACGACGAGCGGGTATTGTTCAAGTTATTGTTCCGGAAGAGTACGATGTGAGCACTGCTCCAAGGCGCTTCTCTCAAGAAGTGGGACAGGTGCTTTGCATTGCATTGGGCCAGCTGGCTCGTGAAGACCGTACACAACTGAGGATGCGTCGCGTGAAACGCTATACAGAAATTGGTGACAAACAAGGAGTCGGCTAGCTGATGGACCACGAGCTGAACGATGCTCAACGCAGAATCATTGCAGCATTGCAGGTCGACGGGCGAGCTACTTGGCGGAAGATCGCTACTGTGTTGGACATGCCGGAACGATCGGTGGCCCGGCATGGCGCATGGTTATTGGAGCACGGGTTGGTGACAGTCTCCGCGATCAGGCATAGGCAGCACTCGATGCTCATCGCCTGCTCCTGTGCCCCCGGGACGGGCAGAATTGCTAGCGAGAGCCTTTCCGCGAGACCAGACACGAGTTTTTCCTACCAAACAACGGGGCGTGAAGATCTCGTCGTTGAGCTGCATTACACCGGGGACGTCACCAACGTCTTATCCCTTCAGCTCCCTGCTACCCCGGGTGTCTCTTCCATGGTGGTTTATCCCATCTTGAAGTACTTCAAGACCATTCGAGGATGGCGGTTAGGATCATTGAGCGCGATGGAAGAACAGGCTCTGCGCAAGGAGCCGGACCGCACTTCATGGGTCGCCGCCGAGCTGAGTATCACTGATGAGCAGATTATCGAGGCGTTGCATGAGGATGGCAGGGCCAGTTTTGAGTCGGTTGGACGAAGAGTTGCAATGAGCGAGACATCGGTGGCTCGCCGTATTGATTGGTTATCCAAGTCTGGTCAGATTTCAATTCGAGCCCTCGTGGAACCTTCGAATGTAGGTCTTCCAGTAGAAGCGCTGTTATGGGTTTCCACGACGCCGAGCCAAATCGAGGCATTGGGGCAGCGTTTAGCCTCTCGACCTGAAGTTCGGTACGCCGCAGCAGTGGCCGGCGACTGCCAGCTGGTGGTTGATGTGACCGTGCCAAACCAAGCAGAGCTGTACAGATTCATTTCTGATAAGGCTTGGGGAGACGCAATGCTACAAGTAAAAACTTCGTTAGTAGTTCAGGCCAGGAAGCGTGGTGGGCGGCTTCTACCAGCTTAGGCTCGGCGCTAAACCTCTACGGCGAAAGCTTTCCGAACTCAATTTTGGGCCTTGAATCCAATTTAAAAAGCGAATGAGCTACTACAAAAGTCCATGCGCCAGTCAAGGAAGATCACCTTGCCTCTCCAAGCGTTCGGTATGCTTACCGTCTTGACCAATCGTTCGCTTGAAGAACAGGAAAATGACTGAGAGGGGGTGGAGACTCCCACTTCAGGGATTCCAGGACCTAGGCCGAGCGGTTGTGCGCTTGGGGCACCACCGATTCGGTCGTCTGCTGAGACAACCGTAAACGAATCACTGTGCGCGGAGGGTTCTGCGCGGCAGAAAATTCAGTCGACGATTCGTCCCGGTGGGGCTGCACTGGGATACTGGGGCCATGAGTGCACCTAGGGAAAACGTGTGGCTTGCCGCCGTTCGAGCCAATCCGGACCATGCCCACAACTACGCGCAGCGCTGGCGCCGGCTGGCCGCCGAGGGCAGCGACATCTACGGCGAGGCCCGGATGATTGACGCGATGGCCGAGCGCGGCAGCCGCATCTTGGATGCTGGGTGCGGCACCGGTCGCATCGGCGGCTGGCTTGCCGCCCAGGGCCACCGGGTGGTGGGCGTCGACCTGGATGAACACCTGATCTCCGTGGCCCGGGAAGACTACCCGCAGGCGCAGTGGTTCGTCGGCAACCTCGCCAGCCTGGACCTGCAGGGCCAGCAGGACGCACCCGGAAAGTTCGACCTGATCGTCAGCGCCGGAAACGTGCTGACCTTCCTCGCCGAGGACGAGCGGCTGCCGGCCCTGCGCCACCTGGCCGGGCACCTGGCGCCGACCGGCCGGCTCGTGGTCGGCTTCGGCGCCGGGCGCGGCTATGACTTCGACACGTTCGAATCGGATGCCGCCGACTGCGGGCTGCGGCTGCAACAGCGCTATTCGACCTGGCAGCTGCATGGGCCAGCCAGTGATTTTCTGGTGGCCGTGCTCGGACGCGGCGACCAGCCCGGGTAGCCCCTGTTCCAGCCGAAGACGGCCTTTTCTTGCGGTCCGGGTTCGCCGCGGGACACAATGGGCGGCAACGGTTATTGACGTGGAGCAGCATGCATTGAATTGTGCTCCTGGCCGGCCGCCCCGCCGCTGAGCACGGTGGGAGCGCGGCTGGCCCGTTGGCGCCACGGCTTATGCTGCGTGACGCCCTGTCTAGCGAGGACCACCAGGTTCCTCGGCCACGACAGAAGCCGGCGGACCATCAGGGCCCAGACTCCCCGGCGGGTGCCGGCGGATAGGACGCCGCGATGAGCAATATCGCCGTAACCCATGCCGATTCCGGGCTGGTGCGCTGCCAGGTGCAGCGCAGTGAACGCATCACCCCGAACATGACCCGGGTGACCTTCGGCGGGCAGGACCTGGAGCGTTTCGAATACCGGGGCTTTGACCAGTGGTTCCGGCTGGCCATCCCGCTGGACTCGCACTCCCGCTTCGACAACCTGCCCGCAAAGTTCGGGGTCGGCGGCTACCTGAACTACCTGACGCTGCCCAAGGGCACCCGCCCGGTCATCCGCAACTACACGATCCGCCAATTCCGCGCCGGTGCGGGGGAAATGGACGTGGACTTCCTGGTGCACGGCACCGAAGGGGTTGCCGGGCCGTGGGCGGCAAGCGTGCAGCCCGGCACCCCGGTGGCCTTCATCGACCAGGGGTGCGGCTGGAACCCGGTGCCGGCGGCCCGGCAGCTGATCATCGCCGATGAAAGCGCGATGCCCGCCGCGCTGGGGATCCTGCGCGACATGCCGCGCGACGCGGTGGGTGAGGCGCTGATTGAACTCTTTGATGAACGCGACCGCCAGGACGTACCGGCGCCCCAGGGGATGAACGTGCGCTGGCTGGTGCGTGAGCCGGGCGCCGCCCCGGGCAGCGCGGCGCTGCCGGTCCTGCGTGAGCTGCCGCTGGATGCGGACCGCTACGCCTTCGCGGTCGGCGAGTCCGCGCTGGCCACCGGTGCGCGCCGCCACCTAGTCTCCGAGCGCGGAGTGCCCAAATCCAACGTCACCTTCTCCGGCTACTGGGAGCTGGGCCGCGCCCAGGGGTAGCCGCTGTGAGGTGTTCGGTGAGGGCCTCTGCTGCTGCGCAGCCGTGTCTGCCGCCAGCAGTGCTCGGTGCGCCGACCGGGTGGCGGGCGGATCCTTCGCCCGGCCACGTGCGCGACGGGGCGAAGGATCATCAGCGGTTGACGTTGCGCAGGGTGAGGTAGCGCAGCGCTTCCCCGCGCACCTTGCGGTATTCGGGGATGGTGTCCATCGCCTCCCGCGAGGGTTCGGCCAGTCCCGCCCGGGCCACCGCGCGCAGCGTGTGCCAGCGTTCCCGGTTCAGCTCGCGTCGTTCGGCGCGGGTGCGCCGGGCGCGGTTGGGGGTCGCCGGACCCGGGGCGCGCAGGTGCCAGTGGTGGCCGAAGGGGTCGCAAAAGTCCGCGACCCGGCCCTGCTCCTGATGGTTCTGCGGCTCGGTCAGCAGTTTCACCCCGGTCAGCTTCACGGCGTGGGCCACCGCGTCCACGTCATCCACCATCAGGTGCAGGCTGGCCGGCCCGTTCGGTGCCGTGGTGGAGGACGCTGGGTCATCCAGGGTGCGCAGCAGCACCGCCGCGCCGTGGATGTCCAGGGTGGTTTCCTGGGCCGGGCCGCGTGGGGCGCGCCGGTGTTGGCCGACCACCGTGGCGCCCAGGGCGGTGCGGTACCAGTTGAGGGCGCTGTCCGGGTCGTCGGTCAGCAGCAGTGGGGCTAGCGTGTACATCTTCCTGAACCTTTCGGCGTGGGCAACACCCCGTTGTGTCATCCCTAGGTTGACACCGTAAGTCGCCGGGCTTACTGTGTCAATACCCTATTGACAAAATGAGTCGGCGGCCGCGGAAACCCGAGGGTGCGGCCGCCGGCTGGAATGGACTGGCCATGGAGAATCGGCATGAAAACCTCGGCGGACAACTCGCCCCCGCAGGGCTCGGGCATCGGCAGTCGAACGCGGGTCTTGCCACACTGCCGCGGCTCATCTGGGCCCGCTGGCCCTCGGTCGTGGGGCTGCTGGCGCTCCTGGCCAACATCTCCGATGGGCCGGACGCGCACCTGGCCTCGCTGGTGATCATCCTGGCCGCCATGTGCTACCTCGGGGCCGCGGCCCTGGGCTTCGCCCGGGCCGGCTGGCTGATGGTGGGGCTGAGCATCGTGGTGGTGTTCGCCGCCGCGCTGGCCGGAGTGGACAAGACCGTGGCGGGCCTGGCCCTTGGGATCGGCGTGGGCCTCTACGGGCTGGTGCGCACCCCGGGCGGGCGGCGCGGGGAAGTGGCGCTGCAGGGCGTCGCCTTCCTGGGCTTCAGCGCGCTGGCGCTCAGCGCCATGCTGAGCCAGCCGGTGCTCGCCGCCTACCTGGCCGCGGCGGCAGCATTGAGCCACTGCGTGTGGGATGTGATCCACTTTGTGCGCAACAAGGTGGTCGAGCGGTCGCTGACCGAATTCTGCTTCGTGCTGGACCTGGGATTGGGTGTGGCCCTGCTGCTGGCCGCGTGGGGACTGTTCCCCGCCTAGCCCTATCGGCGGGACCGCGAAGCGAGTAAACTCCCTATTGACAGGTGGCCACCGGCTAGTTGAGTTCAAAGGCGGGCAGATCATGAGCAACGGGCGCAGGCTCGAGACCACCAGCACCACCTGGCAGCAGGTCCTGGCCCACCGCGAGCCCGGACAGATCCAGGAGATCGCCGCGCGCTTCGAGCAGGCCGGGGTGCAGCCGCAGCTGGTGGCCCAGGCCATCGCCGATGGCGGGGCCCAGCTGGATGTGGCAATGCGCTCCAACACGCCTGGCTGGGAGCAGCCCTTCGGCGGGCTGCTGGCGGTCGCGCTGCTGGCCGGGGAGGTCGCCGCGCATTCGGCCTACCTGGTCTCCCGCGCCTCGGCGGTCCGGGCGGTGGCGGTGGACGGGCTGCTGGAGGACTTCAGCGCCATCGCCGTCGGCGCGAGCCTGGGCGTCTCACGCCAGAAGGTGTACGAGATCGGCCGCAACGGGCAGCGGGTGCGCGCCGAGGGCGGGCTCGGCGGGTCATGAGCCCGCGCCGGCGGGAACCGGTGCGTGGGCAGGCGCCCGCGCTGCTGCACCCCGTCGACTTCGCGCCGGCCCGGCGCTACTACCTGCTGGCCATGTTCCTGCAGCTGGCCGCCTCGCCCATCATCCTGGCCGCCGCCATCATCTTCCTGCTGGGCATCAGCGGAAACCTTTTCACCCCACTGCTTGGGCCCATCGTGGGGTTGAGCATCACCAGCTATGTGGAGCGCCGCTACCGGGCCGACGCCTGGGCGCACATCGCCCGCAAGGCGCAGGACCGCACGCGCAGCGACCCGGCCCCCTGGGCGCAGCTGGCCCTGACGCTGCAGCTGGTGCTCCTGCTGCTGGCGGTGCTGGGCCTGGTGCAGGCGGTGCGCGCCACCGGCCAGTCCGGGGCCGCCGCCCTCGGTGCGGGCATCCTGGCTGGCCTGGTGCTGGTCGAAGTCGCCTCGCTGATCTGGGACCGCCGGGCGCAGGCCGAACTGCGCAGCGTCGCGGTGGGTGGCAGCTGGCGGATCCTGCAGGGCTTGGGGGTGCTGGCCGTGGCGCTTCCCGGCGCTGGCGTCCTGCTGGGCTTCGGGCCGTTGAACCCGTGGCTCCTGCTGCTGGGGGTGCTCGCCCAGGGCGGCACGTGCGTGCTCTGGTACGTCCTCCGGATGATCCCGGCCACCAGCAGCTGCGTTCCCAAATCCTTCCCGCTGCCCTAGGGGCGTGGGCGGCAGCAGAATTGTCATCCCCCTATTGACGAAACGTGCGGTGTGGGTCATTCTTGCGCTATAGCTGTCAACTGAGGGGTGACAGTAGTGCCGAGGGGAGGCCACCATGAGCATGCGCAACCCGGTGATCCGCGCCGAAAACCTGCACAAGTCCTTCGGGAACGTGCAGGCCCTGGCCGGGGTGGACCTTCACGTGGCGGCGGGGGAGATCTTTGGAATCCTCGGGCCCAACGGGGCCGGGAAGACCACGACCGTGGAATGCCTTGCCGGAACGATCAAACCCGACGCCGGGGCGCTGTCGGTGCTGGGCGTTGACCCGGCACTGCAGCGCGAGATGATCCGCCGCCATGTGGGGTACCAGCTGCAGGCCACCACCCTGCCCGCCGCGCTGAAGGTCGGCGAGGCCATGCGCTGGTTCGCGGCCCTCTACCCGGATCCGGCCGACCCGGTGGAACTACTGGAGCTGGTGGGCATGAGCCAGCGGACCAAACGCCGGATCGGGACCCTGTCCGGGGGAGAACGCCAGCGCCTGTCGATCGCCACCGCCCTGGTCGGCCGGCCCCGGATCGCGATCTTTGACGAACTGACCACCGGACTGGACCCGCAGGCCCGGCGCGGGATCTGGGCGCTGGTGCACTCCATCCGCGCCGGCGGGGTCACCGTGGTGCTGGTCTCCCACGCGCTGGATGAGGTGGAGCGGCTGTGTGACCGGATGGCCGTCATCGACCAGGGGCGGCTGCGCTTTGCCGGGACCCCGGCCGAGCTGCGCCGGCAGATGCCCGGGCAGCACCGGGGAGGCGCGACCCTGGAGGACGCCTACCTGCGGCTGCTGGACGCCGGCGCCCAAAACGTGATGGAAGGACAATGACATGCGTGCCCTGCTCGCGCTGACCCGGGTCGAATGGCTCCTGTTCCTGCGCAACCCCACAATGCTGTTCATGGCACTGCTGCTGCCCAGTGGCCTGCTGCTGTTGCAGGCCTACGTCATCCCCGGCACCCGCACCCCGCTCGGGCAGGGCGGGCTGAGCGCCATGGACCACCTGGTGGTGCTGGCCCTGGTGGTCGGGGCCACCAGCGTGGCCATCACGAACTACCCCTCCTCGGTGGCCGGGTACCGGGAGAACGGGGTGCTGCGCAAACTGGACACCACCCCGGCCGGGCCGTTCCGGCTGCTGCTGGCCCAGTGGATCATCGCCCTGATCTCGCTGGTCGCCGCGGCCGGGCTGGCCCTGGCGATCGCCTCGGTGAGCTGCGGGCTGCT
>NZ_JAVGCZ010000038.1:0-26802 GCF_052928425.1 Glutamicibacter sp. BSL13 | reverse complement strand
GCCAGGGGCGGCCCGCCGCGCTCTTGTTCGTTGCGGTGCTAGTCGATCGAGGCCATCAGTTCCACGACGCGGTCCAGGAACGCGTCCACCTGGGACTCCTCGTACCCTTCGGTGCCGATCGCGGTGCGGAACTCGACGCGGCGCACCGAGTCCACGCTCATCGGCACGTCCTTTTCGAAGTACTCGATGAGCTGGTCGCACAACCGGTCAACGTCCTCGACGTTGTAGCTGGCGGCGTTGGAGCGCGAGGGGCGGCGGAAGCGTTCCCCGTGGGAGCGGTGCAGGCGGCCACGCAGGATGGCGGCCAACCGGCCCACCTGCTGCAGCCAGACCTCCTCGCCCTGATGGGCGATCAGGTCATCGCGTTCCCGCTTGGCAAACACGTCCTCCAGGCGGTCCAGTGCCCCGTCGACCTCGCGGGCGTTGTAGCCGCCCTTCTGCGGGGCGAAGGTGGTGCGGCGCACCAGGTGGCTGGTCACCAGGGTCTCATCGGACCCCTCGCCGTTGAAGGTCTCCCGCGCCCGGTCCAGGAAAGCGTCTACCTGCTTCATGTTGTACCCGAACTCCTGCTCGGAGACCCGGGAAAACGGGGTATCTGCTTGCTGCGACACGTTTCATCCTTCGTCGTACTGGCTCGCGCCCTGGTTCGTGGCCTGGTCGTACCGCGCACGGTACCGGCAATATTCTATGCGTTCGAGTTGCCCCGCGGGCCGGGGCACACCGTCGCGGGTCCTAGGAGTAGGTGGTCACCCAATCGATGAGGTGGGAGGCGAGATAGGTCAGCGGAACGGAGAAGAGCACCGAGTCCAGCCGGTCCATCACCCCGCCGTGGCCGGGCAGCAGGTTGCTCATGTCCTTGATGCCCAGTTCGCGCTTCACCATCGATTCGGACAGGTCCCCGGTGGTGGCGGCCACCACGATGAACACCGCCAGGATCAGCCCGGTCCACCACGGCATTTGCAGCAGGTACTGGGCGCACAGGGCACCGATCACCATGGCGCCGAGCATGGACCCGGCGAAGCCCTCCCAGGACTTCTTCGGCGAAACCTTCGGGGCCATCGGGTGCCGGCCCAGCAGCACCCCGACAATGTAGCCGAACGTGTCATTGGCGACCACCAGCAGCAGCATCGAGGCGATCAGCCACCGGCCCTTCTCATCGGCCAGCAGCAGGACGGCGAAGCTCAAAAGCAGCGGCACCCAGCTGATGATGAAGACCGAGGCCATGATCGAGGCGCTGGCGCCCTTCAGGCCCTCCATGATCCTGAACAGCACCGCCAGCAGCAGTGAGCCCAGGTAGGCGAAGCCCAGGGCCTGCATGATCCTGAACAGCACCGCCAGCAGCAGTGAGCCCAGGTAGGCGAAGCCCAGGGCCTGCAGCCCCCCGAAGTAGGCGGCCGCCGGCAGCAGGGCGCAGGCCAGCAGCACCGGGGTCAGCGGGACGGCGGTGCGCACGTGGCTGGTGGCCCGGGCAACTTCCCAGCTGCCCAGCCCGGCCAGGACGACCACCATGGCCAGCAGCGCCAGCGGGAACCAGAACAGTCCCACCAGGACCGCGCCCAGCAGCACCAGGCCCACCGCGATGGCGGCGGGCAGGTCGCGTCCGGCCTTGGATTTGCTGGCTGCCGCCGCCTGTTCGGCGGCGCGCAGCTCACGCCGCGTGCGCGGCGCACGAGGGCCCGAGTCGGCTGGCGGCACCTGCGCTGCGGTGCCGCCGACCGGGTCTGGCTGGTCTGGCATTAGACGTCCAGCAGCTCTGCTTCTTTGCGCTTGAGCAAATCGTCGATGGCCTCGGTGTGCTTCTTGGTCAGCGCGTCGAGGTCCTTTTCACCGCGGTTGCCGTCGTCCTCACCGACTTCGCCGTCCTTGACCATCTTGTCGATGGCTTCCTTGGCCTTGCGACGGTGGTTGCGGATGCCGACCTTGGAGTCCTCACCCTTGGTGCGGGCCAGCTTCACGTATTCCTTGCGGCGTTCCTCGGTGAGCACCGGCAGCACCACGCGGATGGTCTTGCCGTCGTTGGACGGGTTGGCCCCGACCTCCGAGTCGCCCAGCGCCTTTTCAATCTCGCGCAGCGCGGAGACGTCGTAGGGGGTGATCATGATGGTACGCGCATCGGGCACCGCGAAGGATGCCAGCTGCTGCAGCGGGGTGGGCGAACCGTAGTAGTCGACCATCACCTTGGAATACATTCCGGGGTGGGCACGCCCGGTGCGGATGTTCGCGAAGTCTTCCTTGGCGGCCTCGATGGTGCGTTCCATTTTCTCGGCGGCTTCCGCCAGAGTTTCCTCAATCACCGGTACTCCTTCAGGGTCCTTTGGCTGGACCAAAACCCGGTTTCACATCGGTGCCACCGGGCTTTGGCAATTCAAACTAGTTCAATCCTATGCCACGATGGGCTACGGCGTGACCGTGGTGCCGATCCGTTCGCCGCGGATCGCGGCCGCGACGTTGCCTTCGCCTTCCATGCCGAAGACCAGCATGTTCAGGTTGTTGTCCTGGCACATGGTCATCGCGGTCTGGTCCATCACCCGGATGTTGCGCACCAGCGCGTCGTTGTAGGTCAGGGTCTGCAGCTTCTGGGCGGTCGGGTCCTTCTTCGGGTCCGCGGTGTACACCCCGTCAACGCCGCTCTTGGCCATCAGCACCTCGTCGGCGTCCACTTCCAGGGCGCGCTGGGCGGCGACGGTGTCGGTGGAGAAGTAGGGCAGCCCGGCCCCGGCACCGAAGATCACCACGCGGTCCTTCTGCATGTGGCGGATGGCGCGGCGCGGAATGTAGTTCTCCGCCACCTGGGCCATGGAGATGGCCGACTGCACGCGGGTTTCCACCCCGCACTGCTCCAGGAAGTCCTGCAGCGCCAGGCAGTTCATCACGGTGCCCAGCATTCCCATGTAGTCCGCGCGGGAGCGGTCCATGCCGGCGGCCGAGAGTTCGGCGCCGCGGAAGAAGTTGCCGCCGCCGACCACGATCGCGGTTTCAACCTCGCCCACGGTCTGGGCGATCTGCTCGGCCACGCCGCGCACGGTGGTCGGGTCCACGCCGACATTGCCGCCGCCGAACACCTCCCCGGACAGCTTGAGAAGGACGCGGCGACGCTTGGGGGTATCGGTAGGGACCATCAGTTTTGCTCCTGGAGGATGGTAGTGCTTGCGGCTGGTCGGTGTGTCCCCGCAACGAGGCGCGGGCCCGGGTGCCGGGCGGGCGTCCCGTGGTCGGGGCAGGGGGTCTGGGGTGGCCGGTGCGGCCGGTGTGGATGGAGTCCGGGCGTGGGAAAGGGGAGGCGAGTCACCGAGTATGCTCGGTGCTCACCTCCCCTCCTGATTCCCGCCGCCCGTGCCGGGCGGCTATGCTAGCTGCGGATCGCTGCCCGTGTTAGGCGCCGACGCGGAAGCGTGCGAACGCGACCGGCTTGGTGCCGGCCTCTTCGAAAATCTGGCCGACGGACTTCTTGGCGTCCTTGGCGAAGGCCTGGTCCACCAGCACGATTTCCTTGAAGAAACCGGTCAGGCGGCCTTCCACGATCTTTTCCAGGGCCTTCTCCGGCTTGCCCTCGGCACGCGCGGTCTCATCGGCGATGCGGCGCTCGTCCTGGACGCGCTCGGCCGGAACCTCGTCGCGGCTCAGGTAGGTCGGGGCCATCGCTGCGGTGTGCACGGCCACGTCGTGGGCGGCGGTGGCGGCAGCCTCGGAATCCGAGTCAACGGCCAGCAGCACGCCCACCTGGGCCGGCAGGTCCTTGCTGGTCTTGTGCAGGTAGGCGGCAACCTTGGTGCCCTCGACGCGGGCCACACGGCGCACGACGACCTTCTCGCCCAGCACGGCGCCCTCTTCAACAACAACGTCGCCCACGGTCTTGCCGTCCAGCTCGTAAGCCAGCAGGGCATCCACATCGGCGGCGCCGGAAGCCACGGCGGCATCCAGAACCTTGTTGGCCAGCTCGATGAACTTGTCGTTCTTGGCCACGAAGTCGGTCTCGCAGTTGATCTCGATCATGACACCGGCGTTGCCCTCGACCTTGGCGGCCACCAGGCCCTCAGCGGTCGAACGGCCTTCGCGCTTGGTGGCGCCCTTCAGGCCCTTGATGCGGATGATCTCGATGGCCTTCTCGGCGTCACCGTTGGCCTCGTCCAGGGCCTTCTTCACGTCCATCATGCCGGCGCCGGTGCGCTCGCGCAGTGCCTTGATATCAGCAGCGGTGTAGTTTGCCACGTGCGTTCCCCATTCACTAGGAGGTTTCAAGTTATTTCGCTCGTGGGACGGGTCGGTGTCCCGGCCCGTCCCACGAGAGGGTCTGGAGTTACGCCCTTGATCTCAACGTAGCATCAACGGACAAACTCCATGAGTCATTCAGGTGACTACTCGGCGGCTGGCTTTTCAGCAGCTTCCTCGGTAGCGGTCTCGGCCTTGGGGGCCTCTTCCTTGGCACCGGCTTCGAGCAGCTCGCGCTCCCACTCGGCCATCGGCTCTGCGGCACCCTCGGCCTTGCCGGCAGCCTTGTTGTTGCGGGCGATCAGGCCATCGGCAACAGCGTCGGCGACAACGCGGGTGAGCAGGTTGACGGAGCGAATGGCGTCGTCGTTGCCCGGGATCGGGTAGGTGACTTCGTCCGGATCGCAGTTGGTGTCCAGGATGGCAACCACCGGGATGCCCAGCTTCTGGGCTTCGTCGATGGCCAGGTGTTCCTTCTTGGTGTCAACGATCCAGATTGCCGACGGGGTGCGGTTCAGGTTGCGGATACCACCAAGGTTGTTCTGCAGCTTGGTCAGCTCGCGCTTGAGCAGCAGCAGTTCCTTCTTGGTGTGGCCCGAACCGGCAACATCCTCAAAGTTGATCTCTTCCAGTTCCTTCATGCGCTGCACGCGCTTGGAAACGGTCGAGAAGTTGGTCAGCATGCCGCCCAGCCAGCGGTGGTTCACGTAAGGCTGGTTGACGCGGGTGGCCTGCTCGGCAATGGCTTCCTGAGCCTGCTTCTTGGTGCCGACAAACAGGATCGAGCCGCCGTGGGCGACGGTCTGCTTGACGAAGTCGTAGGCGCGGTCGATGAACGACAGCGACTGCTGCAGGTCGATGATGTAGATGCCGTTGCGCTCGGTCAGGATGAAACGCTTCATCTTCGGGTTCCAGCGACGGGTCTGGTGGCCGAAGTGGACGCCGCTGTTCAGCAGCTCTCGCATGGTTACGACTGGCATGTCGCAACTCCTTCCGGCAGTAGCGGACCGGCCGGTTTTCGACCGCGGTAACTGCCCTAGTTGTTTGGGTTTTCCGCGCAAGGCCCTGGTGGCCATACGCCCTAGTGCTACGTTCACGCCTGCACGCGGCAGGCGGGCTGACCCCACCGATTGCTCGGACCTCTGGGGCCTAGACACAAAATGAATCGTGAAACGTGGCACGCGAAGTCAATTCCGCATCCGCGACCGGTGTTTTGGGCACACCTGTCGCACGAAACTGCAGTTCCAAGTGTACTACACGGCTCCACGCGCTCCAGTGCCCAGGGGCCGGTGGATCCAGTGACACCGGTTACCCACATTGCGTCGCCGCCATCGCCCGGGCCGGGGTACGCGGCTCCACGGTGGAGGCATGAAAAAGTTTCGCAGATTCCGGTCCCTGGCCGTCCTTCCGCTCTTGGCGGTGTTGCTGGCCCTCTCCCCCCTCCCGCCCACGGTGCCCTCCGGCACGGCGGGCGAATTCGATCAGCCATGGCACTGGCCGCTGTCCGGGGATGTGCAGGTGCTGCGTGAATTTGATGGTCCGGCGCAGACCTGGTTGCCCGGCCACCGCGGGGTCGATCTAAAGGCGGCGGCCGGCATCAGCGTGCTCGCCCCGCAGGGCGGGGTGGTGTCCTATCGCGGGTTCATCGTGGACCGGCCGGTCATCGTCGTCGATCACGGGCAGGGTTTCAAATCCAGTTTTGAGCCGGTGACCTCATCCTTGCGGGTCGGAGATGCGGTGCGGGAACGGGAAGTCATCGGTGAGGTGGCCTCCGGCGCCCACTGCGATGGCCGGTGCCTGCATTGGGGTGTGCGGCTTAATGGCGAGTACATTGACCCGGCGTTGTTGATCGAAGACTTGCGCCCCTCGATCCTGCTTCCCCTGCACTGATGCAGCTGTTCCGGTGCCGCTGCTGCCAACGAATCCCCTGCCCGGCTCAGGAGGAGTTCGGCTGCACCGGTTCGGCTCAGGGCAGTTGGATGCTTTGGCGCGCCAGCCGCTTCCGATACTGCTTCTTCATGCCCCTGGCCGGATACATCGGTTCAGGCCAACGGGGCTGCAGGGTGTCGCCCAGGGTGATGCCGCACATCCGCCGGCCGAACATGGGCAGCACCCATTGGCGCAGCCACTCAACATCGCGCTGCGTGGCCTGCAACAGACCCATCCGTTCGGGGGTGTCGAATGGCACGAAGGAGAGCCGGTGGTTTTCACCCAGGATCTCCAGGATGCGAATCGCCATATAGCGGTGCCCGGCTCGGTTCATGTGCAACTTGTCGGTGTCCCACATCCGCCGATCCCGGTAGGCGTTCCACGTCCAGTAGTCCACGAGCGTCACGGTCGAAGGATACTGTTCGGCCAGTTCACGTACCCGCTCGTTGAACTTCCAGTTGCGTCGCTTCAACGGGGCCAGCAGCGGATGGACCGGGATGTCAAAACCGGTGAAGAGCAGAACCTGGGCGCCGGAGCCGGCAAGCCGGTGCACGGCCTGGGTGTAGCAGTGGAGCAGCTGCGCCATGTCCTTGCGCAGCTCCATGATGTCGTTGCCGCCGGCGTAGAAGCTGATGACGTCCGGCTTCATGGCCAGCGCCGGTTCAACCTGTTCGGAGACGATGCGTTCCAGCCGGCGACTGCGGATCGCCAGATTGGCGTAACGCCATTGTGGATCCTGTTTGGACAGCTGCTTCGCGACCCGATCGGCCCAGCCCCGCACTCCATTGGGAAATCTCGGATCCCAGTCCCCCACGCCCTCGGTAAAGGAATCACCAATCGCAACAAAAAGCCGGCCCATGAAGATTCAGGCTAGGCAGGCAACGTGACGGGCAGGCAACGAACGCTCGAACAATCGGTGGCGCAACGTGGGTGCGCCACGGCCTTGCCCTGTCGCTCAACCCTGCCAGGGGCAGCGTCTGAGAATGCGAAACACCGGATGACTGTCTTCACAGCGCATCCGGTGTTCTATGCGTAGGGCGTGCCGGACTTGAACCGGCGACCAAGGGATTATGAGTCCCCTGCTCTAACCAACTGAGCTAACGCCCCGCATGAGCTGCAAACCATCCAGGGGGTTGAGCACACTCGAAATATTCTAGAGCATAACCATCCGGTTCCTGGAACTGGGTGTCACGCGATTTTAGTCCCACACCTGTTCCGAGCCGTCGAGCATGCGGCGGTAGATGCCCTCGAAGGCGTCCATTGTGTTCTTCTGGGCGTGGTTCATGACCTTGCGGTGCCCGGCCCTGCCCATCCGCTCGCGCTCCGTCTCATCCAGTGACAGGATGCGATCCAGCTTTTCGGCCAGGTCCTTGCGGTCACCGGGCTGGAACATGTAGCCGTTGATCCCTTCATCCACCAAATGCGGCAGCGCCAACGCGTTGGCCAGGACCACGGGCTTGGAGGCCGAAAGCGCCTCCAGGGTGACCAGGGACTGCAGTTCGGCGGTGCCGGGCTGGCAGAACAGGTCACAGCGCAGGTAGGCCTCGCGCAATTCCTCGTCGCTGATGTGCCCGAAGAACTTGACCCGGTCCGCCACGCCCTGTTCCTTGGCCACCTGTTCAAGCTTGCTGCGCTGTTCGCCGCCGCCAACGATCTCCAGTACGGCGTTGGGCACCTGCCTCATCAGCGGCAGTGCCTCGATCAGTTCGTTGACGTTCTTCTCCACGGCCAGGCGCCCGACGAACAGGATGGTGGGTTGTTCATTGCGCAGCACGCTCTCACCTTCGGTGAGCTCGTAGTTGCCCACCTCAATGCCGTTGGACAGCGGGCGCACCCGGGTCAGGCCGGCGCGTTCGCGCATCGCCTTGGCCGCCAAGGGGGTGGGGGTGGTGATCACCTCGGCGCGGTTGAAGACCCTGCCCATGTCCCACCAGGAGTAGCGGAAGTACAGGTTGTTGAACCACTGCGGGAAAGGCAGGAACGGGTTCAGGTTCTCCGGCATCAGGTGATTGGTCGCCACGGTGCGGATATTCTTGCTGCGCCCGTAGGACAGCGCAGCCCGGCCGATCATGTAGTGGCTTTGGGCATGAATCGCATCGGGCCCGATCTCCCGCAGCAGCCGCTGGATCTGCTTGTTGACCTCCCACGGGTAGGTGATGCGGAAGTAGTCGTGGGTGGGCACGGCGTGGGATTCGAGCCGGTGCACGATCGCCTCGGGACGCACCTCGGTGTAGGTTTTTCCCTTGTTTCCCCGGCTGGCCAGCACATGGACCCGATGACCGCGCGAATGCATCGCGGTGGCCAACCGGTAGCAGAACGTCGCCGCGCCATTGACATCCGGCGGGTAGGTGTCGGCGGCAATGACGATGGTCAGCGGTTTTTCCTCGGCCACGCAGTCTTCCTTGCTTGTAGGCGTGTGGTCAGTTATCAGTTCAGTTGTCGGCGTCGTCACGCTTGTCCATTCCCCCGGCGGCAGCCTTCTTGGCGCGTTGTTCAATCACATCTGGATGGTGCTTTGACAGGGCCACCACCCCGACGATGGCCAGCAGGCCGGCGATGCCCATCACCACGCCGATGAATCCTGGCACATCCGGGCGCAGTTCGTTCAGGATCGAGATGCCGATGGCGATGCCGATGATCGGGTCGATCACGGTCAACCCCGCAATCACCAAGTCCGGCGGGCCCTTGGAATAGGCGTTCTGCACGAAGTAGGAGCCCAGCAGCCCGGCGATCACCACGAATCCCAGGGCCAGCCAGGGCAGGTTCGCGAACTTGAACTCTTCCAGGTGCATCAGCGCGATGGCGATGGTGCGCACCAACACCGCCACGAACCCGAAGAGCACCCCTGCCCCGGCGATGTAGAAGAACGGCCCAAACTTGTGGCGTCCCAGGAAACCGAAGACGGCGAAGAAGACCACCAGTACGGAGAGGATCATCTCGATCAGCAGGGTCTGCTGCGGGGAGGCGTCGCTGTTGCGGGTGGTGACGTTGATGGCCAGCAGCACGAAGCCCACCGAACCGACCATGCAGCTGACGATTGCCAGCACCGTGGGCCGGTTCATCTTCAGGTTGTTTTCCTTCGCGTTGACCACCGCGGTGATCACCAGCGCGATGGCGCCGATGGGCTGGACAACGGTCAGCGGGGCGCTGGCCAGGGCGTAGACGTTCAGCACGGTGCCGGCACCCAGCAGCAGGGTACCCAATACCCAGCGTCGGTTGGCCAGCAGTGCCGGAATGTTGCCCCAGGAAAGGTTCAGCCCGCCGGTTTGCGTCCGCACCGCCCCGGATTGCCAGTGTGCGCCGAAGGCCAGGCATACAGCGCCACATAACGCGGCAGCTACAGCGGTCCAAACCATGGCCGTGCTATCTCCTCAGCTCGTGACCGGCAACGACGTCAACCCTCTGGTGTCCGCCCGGTCTGGTCGCGAACATTCAGTTACTGGAGTGGACCTTGGTCGTCAGACCGGACCGGCTGCCCCGCCCGGGGCAGCCGGCATCCGAAGCAGGCTAGGACTTACGCAGCAGCTTGCGCAGCACGCCGACGAGCGCCAGCGCACCGGCACCGATCAGCGCGAAGGGCTTGGCCCTCTCCATCCGCTCCTGGGTGGCGCGTTCCTGATCGGTCTGCACCCCCGTGGTGGAGGAGGGCAGCACGAAGCTGCGGGCCTTCGCCGCGGCGTCCGAAACAGTCGACCCCGCCTGGTCGGCCATGCGACGGGCGCGATCGACCTTAGCTTTTGGGCCGCGCATGCTCTCTTCGAGGTTGTCACGCAGCGCCTGGATCTGACGGCGGCGGCGCTTGGTGCGCAGGATCAGTTCGTCGGCGCTCGGTGCCGGAGGCTTCGGTTCCTTGTCCTTGCCGTCCTTGTCGTGCTCGTCGTCCTTGGACTTCTTCTTGCGCGGTTCATCCAGGCTCGACTCGTCGAACTCGCTGCCTTCCTTCAGCACGCCGATATCGTGGCGGATGCCTCGAATCGCAGCGTCCGGAGTCAGCGGCAGCGCCTTCTTGATCTTGCGGTAGCCCACCAAGCCCAGAATCAAAGCGACAAGCAGGAAGAACCCGGCAACAATCAGCGCGGCAGCCCATCCGGGCAACCAAATTGCCAACACGTTGACCAGGGTGACCACTACAGCGATCACAAACAGCAACAGCACAACCAGCGCGCCGACGGCAAGGCCGACAGCGACGCCCATGCGGATGCCCTTGTCTTTCAGGAGGGTGGTCGCCAGCTTCGCCTCGTCGGACAGCTGCTGTGGGACCAGCTCCTTGAGCCCCTCTACCTGCTCCTTGGCATTCTTGATGCTGGTTTTCAGATTTCCGCCTACTCGCGTCGATCCTTCTTCAGACATGGTTTCTCCAGTTTTCTCGATCGCCAAGCGACCGGTGGTTCAAAACTAACACCCCGGCCGCTGATTCGGACTCAGCCTCAAGAGGTAAACCCACGGTATGAGAACCCCCAACTTGCGCTGTACGTATCATCGATTCGCCAGTCTATCGTCTAATGAACCCGCATTTCCGGCATTTACCAGCAGATTGGAGGGTTTGATCAATTCCCCGAACAGAATTCGGGTGTGAATCGGCGCTCGGCCGGGATGCGGGCCAACAGTCCCCTGGGCGGCATCGCGCGAGGATTCATTGCCTCTTCGCGGCTTGTTCGCCGCTTCGTTTCCTAGCGCTGGATCCCTAGGATGTACTGCGCCTGGGAAACGTGGGCGAAGGCATCCAATGAAATGCTGAGCAGCCTGGCCCCACGGCTGACCGGCGGCTCCCAGCGCCGGTCCACAATCTGCGCCAGCTCACCATCGCTAAGGACATTGAGGTAGTCCAGCTGGGCGTTGATCACGGCTTCGAGGTGCTCCATCAACAGGCGCGGATCCTCGACGACGACGCTGCGCGCCTGTTCGGGGCTGTGCCCGAAACCCATGTCATCCTCGGCGAGAGACAGGTCGAAGCGCTCTTGGTAGCCCTGCGCCGTCCACACCGGCTCCTTGCCGCTGAGCTGGGAAAGCTGAACATCGATTTCCCGTGCTGAATGCCACAGAAGCCACGCAATGGAATTGTCGTGGCCGGGGTGCCAGTTCAGGTTCTCGGCGGTGAGCTGGTCTTGAATGGATTTTGCGGCTTCGAGCGGACGGTAGGCCAAGTCCTTGAGGACCTCAACGGAGTTCATGTCATCTCCCCTTTTCGTGGTGTATGCCCATCGTAGGAGCGATCCCCGCGCCGAAGATAGGCCTTTGAGCTCACGTTTTGCTGCGGCTTAGGATGATCCGCCTCCGGCTTGGGACCCCAAAGCCCGCCGGGCAGGAGGCAGATCAGGGGGAAATGACAAAGACCCTGATCCGTACAACACGGATCAGGGTCTTTCAAAGCTCCTCCAGTTGGACTTGAACCAACAACCCTTCGATTAACAGTCGAATGCTCTGCCTATTGAGCTATGGAGGATCGCAACGTGTAATATCTTAGCACTGGCCAAGACCCGTTTCCAAATCCAGCAATGGAGCGTCACCGACATTGCTTCTCGGCCCGGTCGACCGCTATGAAAGTCCGAAAAACCAGGCAGTGGTCTTATTTCCGCTTCCGGTATTCAGTGATCGCTAACTGGGCCAGATCGATCAGTTGTTCGGCAGATTCGTCCCATGAGTAATCGCCGGCCCGTTCGAGGGATCGCTGCGAGTATTCCCTCCACACTTCCCAGTCATCGAGACGCTGGATCTGCCGGGCAAACCCCGGGGCGTCATCCGGATCCGCGTAGAGTGCCGCTTCCTGCGCGACTTCCCTAAAGATCGGCATGTCCGTCACCACAACCGGAGTCCCAACGCTCATCGCCTCCACCAGCGGCAAACCGTAGCCTTCCTCCCGGGACAGAGTGACCAGGGCCGTGCATTGGGCCAACAGTTCCTGATACGCCTCTTCACTGACCCCGTCATGGAAGATCACCGTTGCGCTCGCGGGAATCAACGCCTCCAGTTCGCTGCGCCGCGCAGCGTTGATTGGACTGAGCAGATGCAAGCTGTGCTCCGGCAAGCAAGCCATCGCCCCAATCAGGGTCTCCACGTTCTTGTATTCCATGAACGAGCCCATATACAGCAGGGACTTTTCCGGCTTCACATCCTGGGCTCGCGGAGCCGCCTGGCGGGTGGGCGCATTAGACACCAGCCCAATGTGCTTCCTGGTCAACCGATGGCGTTTCATCAGCCCGGCAGTGGTGTTGGAGACCGTGGCAACCGCATCCGCCCGATTGAGCAGCAGCCGCTGTGGCCAATACACCTGATGGAACAGAAACCAGCCCGCCCGGATGGGAGCCGGCAGAAACTTGGGCGCCCTCGGGTGCGCATAGTAAATCAGGTCATGCAGGGTGAGGATCACCGGGAACTTGCGACCCAGCGTTCCCATCGTCTGCATGGGTGAAAACACGACGTCCGGACGCAGTTTATTGACCTGCAACGCCACCAGTGGTTCCAGGGGCGAGGTGGGAGAAGTGACCTTCAGGTAGGGAACGTCGGGCAACATCGATAATTGGCGCAGATCGCTGACGAGCATGGTGACATCCGCCCGCTTGCTCACGGCCTCAATCAAACCTGCCGTATACCGGCTGATGCCATCATGGTGATTGATACGGGTATAGCGGGCATCGATGACGAGTTTCACTCTTCGGGTCGCCTTACGTTCGCTGGTTTCAACCCTCTCCACATTAGTGGCTGATCCGGACCGTTACCTGTTGCGCCACCGCTCTTTCCTGGACACTGTCTGCGCAACGAGTAGGGGTTTTACCCAGTCCGGTGGATGACCTGCTGGTAATCTCCAAAGGACCGGCGGCTTGGCTGAAGAAGACTGTAACGAGGCGGAAGGAAGGAGGCAGGAAAATGACTGACCAATTGGCCCGTTCGCAGCGATTCCTGCTTTCCTCCAACTCCACGGATGCGGCAGGGCGGGCTGCGGCCGACTTCATTATCGACCTGGTCTTGGTAACGACGCTGGGGGCCAGTGCCTTTCAGATCGGCGTGCTCAACGCGCTTGGATCGGTGGCGTTTGTTGTGGCGGCGATCCCGGTGGGACATCTGGTGGACCGGCACGGCGCCCTGCGCTGGTTACGCGTGGGGCTGGCCGGAAAGCTTGCCCTGCTCCTGGTCTTGACCCTGCTGCTGGCCACCAACCAATTGACCGTACCCGCGGTCCTGCTGCTGGTCACGGTCTTGGGACTGGCAACCTGGTGGTTGAAACCGCGCAGATCTCGGCGGTGCCCGGGCTCAATGATCCGACGAAGTCGACGAGCGGAATCACCAGGCTCGTCGCCCGGCTCACCGCCGCGAACCAGGCCCTGAGCATCATCATTCCCGCATTCTTTGGGCTGCTGATCAGCCAGCTGGGAGCCAGCACGCTGATGGCCCTGGCTGCCGGCCTGGGTTCCGCGGCGCTTCTGCTGGCCCAGCCCATCCGCAACCATAGTTCGGCCTCCGGCGCCTCGATTAAATCGCCCCGCCCGCAGCCCCAGGGCAATTGGCGCAGCGGACTGACGCTGCTGTTTGCTGATCGGCGACTGCTGGCGGTCACGGCCCTGGTGACCTTGTGCAATGCGGGCTTGGCGGTGGGTGCGGCTGTTGAGTCAATCCTGATCCTGCGCCATCTTCGGCTGGGACCGCAGTGGTTTGGCGTGATTACCGCGTTCGGGGCCGTGGGCGGCTTGCTGGGCGCGGCTTTTTCGGAGCGGATAGTGCAGCGCATGGCGCTGCCTCGCTTGACGGTGCTGACCGGATCCTTCCAGCTCCTACTCGCAGGGCTGGTGTTCACCTCTTATTTCACGGTGCCTTACGTGTCCCTGGCCTTGCTGCTGGCCCAATCTCTGTTGTGGGGCGTGGTACTGGTCATCTTCAACATTGCCAGCATGTCGTGGGTGACGACGATCGTTGACCCGGCGTTCGTGGGCAGGGTCAGCAGCGCCCGGCGCCTGTTCACCTTCGGTGCGGTGCCGGTCGGCTCCCTGGCGGGTGGCGCAATTGGCTCAACCGTGGGAATCTGGGCGTCCTTGCTGTCCTGGTGTCTGTTGTGCGCCGTGGGCACTTTGAGTTTTCTCCTGCTGTGGAGAGGCTCCTTGCGCACTCCCCCCGCTGAGCTCTGACACCGAATCCAACAGGCCGCGGTGCCCTCGTTGAGACCCTGGCATCAATGGCTTCGCAGTCGCGGCAGAGCCGCGGGAGCTTCACATTACGGTCTTCATGCCGTCGGTGACGGGCATCATAATCCCTGCATTCTTCCTTGGTGTAAATATCAGAAAACTCCGAGGCGATTTCAAGTTGATCTGCATCGAATTTGCAATACGTTACCTAGTTGTGATGTTAATGAGTTCCCGTTAGGCAAGCCTGACCAACATCATGTAATCAACTTGAGGACTACGCCATGGGCACCTCCCTTCAGACTCTGCGGCCGCAACGGCGGCAACCGACCACGCCCGAGGACACGCTGCTGTGCGGCGCCACCGCGACGCGATTCCGAGAGGAAACCGAAGACGCGCTTCATCGGGCCACACGCCAACTGCAACAGGCCAATTCCCCCACCACCGGTCCCTCCCCCACCGACTTGGCACCACGCATCGAGGCCGTTGACCTGGAAACACCGCTGGGTTCCAGCGCTGAGGTCTTTTCCGAACTGGAGGAGCTGTACCTGCGTGATGCCGCGTACTTCCACCACCCGAAGTACGCCGCGCATTTGAACTGCCCCGTGCTCATCCCGTCGGTGGCCGCGGAGGCGTTCGTCAGCAGCCTGAACACGTCCATGGACACCTTCGACCAGAGCGCCGGCGCAACCCTGATCGAACAACGCCTGGTGCAGTGGAGCGCCGGGCTCATCGGATTTGCTGTCTCACGGGCGGACGGCATCTTTACTTCCGGCGGCACCCAGTCCAACGTCCAGGCGATGCTGATTGCGCGGAATCGGGCAGTGGCCCGTCTGGACGGCCCGTTGCCGCACCGGCTTTCGCAATTGCGCATCTACACCTCCGCCGACGCCCACTTCAGCATCGCGAATGCCGCCATGCTGCTGGGCCTGGGACAGGACGCGGTGCACAGCATTCCCACCGATGCCCGCCACCGCATGGACAGTGTGTCTCTGCGCGAGCAGCTTGAGCGGGACGTGGCCGCCGGACTGGTGCCGATGGCGATATCGGCCACCGCTGGCACCACTGACTTCGGGGCCATCGACCCCCTCTCGGATCTGTCGGCCCTCGCCCGCCGGTTCGGGGCCTGGCTGCACATTGACGCGGCCTACGGCTGCGGTCTGCTGGTATCACCGCGCCACCGGCAACGGTTGGCGGGCATCGAACAGGCCGACTCGGTCACACTGGACTTTCACAAGTCCTTCTTTCAGCCCATCGGCTCCAGTGCACTGGTCCTTCGCGAGGGGACGGACTTTGACTCCATCAGGCACTACGCCGACTACCTCAACCCCCGGGCCGCCGCGGCGCAAACCCCGAACCAGGTCGACAAGTCGCTGCAGACCACCCGGCGATTTGATGCGCTCAAGCTCTGGGTGGGGTTGCGCACGATCGGCGCGTCAGCCATCGGCACCATGTTCGACCGGGTCATTGAGCTGGCTGGCGAAGCGCAGGAGCTGATCGGGCTGCGCGCCGAGCTGCGGCTTGAAGCACCGGTGCAGCTGAGCACGGTGGTATTTGGCTTCAACCACCCCACCGAGCCGCTGCCCCAACACCACGCGAACACGCTGAATGACGCGATCCGCCAGCGGCTGTACGAGCGGGGCCAGGCCATGGTCGCCGCCACCACCGTGCAAGGGCGTCGCCTGCTGAAGCTGACCCTGCTCAACCCCAACACCACGGTGCGGGACCTGGAGGAGATCCTCGACCTGATCTGCCAGGCCGGCTACGAGCTGCTCGCCGAGAACTTCGCGAAAGGACGCCCATGACCAAGCACAACGCCCAGAGCGCTTCCCGAACATCCAGCACTCCGGCAGAACACTTCGACGTCGTGGCCATCGGGGCCGGACCCTTTAACTTGGGGTTCGCGGCACTGGCCGAACCCCTGCAGGATCTGTCCCTGGCCGTGCTGGAGGCCGATGACCATTTTGCCTGGCACCCGGGAATGATGCTGGAGGGGGCGCACCTGCAGGTGCCCTTCATGGCGGACCTGGTCACCATGGCGGATCCGACCAGTCGGTATACGTTCTTGAACTACCTGAAGCAGCACGGGCGGATCTACCCGTTCTATATCCGGGAGAACTTCTACGCGCTGCGCAACGAATACAGCAACTATTTGGCCTGGGCCGCCGAAGAGCTGCCCAGCGTGCGCTTTGGCCACCGCGTCATGCAGGCCAGCTACGCCAACGGCCGCTACCTCCTGCTGGTGCTCACCAATCGCGGCATGACCACGATCAGCGCCGACCGGCTGGTCATCGGCACCGGTTCCCAGCCCTACGTACCGCCGATCGCGAACGAGGCCGCCCAGGCGACCGGGCGGCTGGTGCACAGCAGCCGCTACGTGTTCTCCCGCCCGGAGCTGCTCAGCGCCGACGGCGAGCGCCCAAAGGTCGTCACGGTACTGGGCAGTGGTCAAAGCGCGGCAGAAATCTTCCTGGATTTGCTGCAGCACCTGCCGCAGGAGGACCACCTGGTCTGGGCCACCCGCTCAAACCGCTTCTTCCCGCTGGAGTACACCAAGCTCACCCTGGAGATGACCTCCCCGGAGTACATCGACCACTTCCACGCCCTGCCAATGCGCCGGCGCGATGAACTCTCCGCCCGGCACAAGGGACTGTACAAGGGCATCAACGCCGACCTGATCGATGAGATCCACGAGCAGCTCTACCAGCGCAGCTTGCACGGCCGCCCGCCGGTGCATCTGCGCACCGGCTGCACTGCCACCGCCATCGAGGCCGGATCCGGCACCGCCGAAGACGCACTGCAGGTGACTTTGCGCCACGAGGATGACCACCGTCAGCTGCGCTTTGGCACCGACCACCTGGTGCTGGCCACCGGCTACCGCACCGGGGCCCCGGACTTCCTCTCCGGCATCGACTCCCGGCTGCGCCGGCTGCCGGACGGACGGCTGGATGTGGACCGCAACTATGCGGTGGGCGTGCACCAGGACATTTTCGTGCAGAACGCCGAACTGCACACCCATGGGTTCACCGCCCCGGACCTGGGCATGGGCGCATACCGCAACTCGGTGCTGCTGAACCGGATCACCGGACGCGAAGCCTACCCGGTGGAGCAGCGCATCGCGTTCCAGCGGTTTGGGGCCGCCGGGCTCGAAGGCCTGCCCACCGAACACCGGGAAGCATCCAACACCGTGCTGAAGGACTAGGAGACAGACGATGAACACCACCGATTTCAGCTTCCGCCCGTTGCGGCTGCCCGAGGATGCGGCCCTGCTGCACCGCTGGGTGAGCACCGAACAGGCCCGTTTCTGGGGTCTGACCGGGGCCAGCAGGCAACGGGTCCAGGAGGAATACCGCCAACTGCTAGCCACGAAGGACTACCGGGTGCTGCTTGGGCAGCGGGACGGGCAACCGCGCTTCCTGGTCGAGCTCTATGACCCGGCCACCTCCCCGCTGGCCGAGGCCTACCACGTGGTGCCCGGGGATGTGGGACTGCACCTGCTGGTCCCCGCCCCACCGGCCGCGGCAGAACCCGGTTTCACGCTGGCGGCGATGACCGCCGCACTGGCCCACGCATTCACCGGGCCGGGCACCGAACGGGTGGTGGTGGAACCCGACCTGGCCAACAAGCCGATCCAGGCACTGAACGCCCGGGTTGGGTTCCGCCCGGCGGGCCAGGTGCGGCTCACCGAAGCGGACGGGTCGCAGAAGCACGCACTGCTCTCGCTCTGCACCCGGGCCGACTTTGAACAGGCCACCGGGCTGGTCCCCTCCCCCGGGCATTTGCGGCCCGGGCACTGGCAGCAGGCCCACCACCACCTGCTGGCCAAGGCCATTGGCGAGTTCAGCCATGAACGGCTGCTGCACCCGCAACCGCTGCCGGAGGGCCGCTACCGGGTTGAGGGGCACGGGCACCGCTACGAATTCCAGGCCCGCCGCTACCTGCTGGAGCATTGGCAGGTGCAGCCGGCTTCACTGCGCCATTGGGTGTTCACCGATCAGGCGTGGCAGCCGGACACCGTGGACGTGCTGGACTTCGTCACGGTGTTCGCCCACGAGCTGACCCTCAGCCCCCAGCAGCTGCCCACCTATGTGGAGGAGCTGACCAGCACCCTGGCCAGCCACTGCTACAAGCAGCAACACGCGCAGCAGGACAGCGGGCAGCTGGCCGATTTCGCCGGCACCCCCGCCCAGTCCTTCCAGCGCATCGAGGCCGCGATGACCGAGGGGCACCCGTGCTTCGTGGCCAACAACGGACGCATCGGGGTGGGGCGCGGGGACTATCTGCGTTATGCCCCGGAAACCGGGGCCGACACCCCCTTGGGCTGGGTGGCGGCCCACCATAACCGGGCCACCTTCACCCACCTTGGTGCAACACAGCCCCAGGTCCAGGCACTGGATCACCTGCTGCGACAGCAGCTGGGCGCGGCGGAGCTGCGCAGGCTGCGCGGGCAGCTGGAACACCTGCTGGCCGGCACCGATCGGGACCCGGATCAGTACCTGCTGATCCCGGTGCACCCCTGGCAGTGGGAGCACCGCCTGGCGACCACGTTCGCCAACGACGTGGCCCGTGGTGAGCTGCTCTGGCTGGGCCACGGGGCGGACCGCTACCAGCCGCAGCAGTCGATCCGCACGTTCTTCAACCTCAGCCACCCGCGGCGCCACTATGTGAAAACGGCGATGTCGATCCTGAACATGGGGTTCATGCGCGGACTGAGCGCCGACTACATGCAGGTCACCCCGGCGATCAACGAATGGCTGCAGGAGCTGTTCGACACCGACGAGTTCCTGCGCGACGCCCCGGTGGAGCTGCTGCGCGAGGTCGCGGCGGTCGGCTACCGCAACCGGCAGTACGAGGCGGCCACCACCCCGGGCGCCGCGCAACGCAAGATGCTCGCCGCGTTGTGGCGTGAATCCCCGTTGGAGGCACTGGAACCGGGGCAGAACCTGGCCACCATGGCGAGCCTGCTGCATGTTGACGGGCAGGGCCACAGCTTCGTTGGGGCTTTGATCCGGCGCAGCGGGCTGCCGGCGCGCACCTGGATGGAACGCTACCTGGACGCCTACCTGATCCCGCTGGTGCACTGCCTGGCCGCCTACGACCTGGTGTTCATGCCGCACGGGGAGAACGTGATCCTGGTGCTGCGCGACGGGGCGGTGGACAAGGTGCTGCTCAAGGACCTGGGTGAGGAGATCGCGGTGCTCTCCGACCGGGTGCAGCTGCCCGAGCACATCCGGCGGGTGCGCACCGGCGGGGATCCGGTGCTCTCGGTGTTCACCGACGTCTTCGACTCCTTCTTCCGCTTCCTGGCTCCGCTGCTGGATGCCGAGCGGCTGCTGGCCCAGGAGGAGTTTTGGGCGCTGGTGGCCGAACGGCTGCTGCGTTACCGACGCCAGAACCCGGCCCAGGCGCAGCACTTCGACACGCTGGGACTGTTCACCGAAGCGTTCCCGCTCTCCTGCCTGAACCGGCTGCAGCTGCGCAACAACCAGCAGATGCTGGATTTGAGCGACCAGTCCTCGGGGCTGCTCTATGCCGGGGAACTACAGAACCCGCTGTCCGGGTTTGGGGATCCGGCGGTGCCGCCCGGGCGAACGCTGCGCGACAAGCACCAGGCCGGGACAAGCTAGCGCGCAGGGGCGCGGGTGGCGGCCCGGCGCGGTGCTGCCGGCAGCCGGGTGTGAGCTAGCTTTCACTTCGCCCCCACTTCCGCCTAGGGTGGAACCAGGTGCGCCAACCCCTCGACGAAAGTGAGCAATTATGAGCAACCTGGTTCCCGTCCGCCACCTGTTCGGTCCCGGCCCGTGCAACCCCTATCCGGAGGCCACCGCCGCCCTGGGTCTTCCGCTGCTGGGTCACCTGGACCCGCTGTTCATCGAGCGCATGGACCGGGTGTGCGACGGGCTGCGCACCCTGTGGGGAACCGGGAACCGGCGCACCCTGCCGTTGAGCGCCACCGGCTCGGCCGGCATGGAGGCCGCGTTCGTGAACACCATCCGCCCCGGGGATGTTGCGGTGATCGCGGTCAACGGCTTGTTCGGGGAACGTATGTGCGAGGTCGCCGCCCGGGTGGGCGCCGAGGTGGTGCGCGTTGACCACGAGTACGGCACGCCGGTGGACGCCCAGCGGGTTGCCGATGCGCACCCGAACCCGGCGGTGATTGCCGCGGTGCACGCGGAAACCAGCACCGGGGTGGTCTCGGACATCGCCGCGCTGGGCGCGATCAAGGGCGATGCCCTGCTGATCACCGACGCGGTCACCTCCATCGGCGGCATGCCGGTGCTGGCCGATGAGTGGGGCATCGACATCGGCTACGCCGGATCGCAGAAGTGCATTGGCGTGGCCCCGGGCCTGGCCCCGTTCACCATTTCCGAGCGCGCCTTCGAGCGCCGGGTGGAGCGCCCGCAGTCCTGGTACCTGGATCTGGGGCTGCTGGGCGGCTACACCACCGGGTCCACAGGCGGTGGGCGCACCTACCACCACACCGCCCCGGTGGCGATGGTCGCCTCCCTGGAGGCCGGCATCAACCGCATCCTGGAAGAGGGCCTGGATGCGGTCACCCGACGCCACCAGGAGGCGGGCACTGCGCTGCAGGACGGGATCCAGGAGATGGGCCTGGAATTGTTTGCCGCCCAGGGCCACCGCCTGCCGCAGCTGACCAGCGTGAAGGTTCCCCAAACCGTGGATTCGGCGCGGGTGCGCAAGTACCTGCTGGAGCGCTTCAACATCGAGATCGGCGCCGGGGTGGGCAAGTACGCCGACTCGGTGTGGCGCATCGGCCTGATGGGCCCGAACGCGAACCCGGGCTCGGTGGCGCTGCTGCTGGCGGCCCTGCGCGAAGCCATCGACAAGGCCTAGCCACTTCCCCCTCCTGGCGGCGCCCGGTCCGGACCCCTTCCCGGGCCCGGACCGGGCGCTTGTTCTGTGCGCGGGGCCTTTTTGGGGGAGAACTTTCGGATCACCGGTCCTCGATGGGGTCGTCCAAGGGATGCCCGGGCATGGAAAAGGTCCCGGATCCATGGGATCCGGGACCTTGTGAGCTCCTCCAGTTGGACTTGAACCAACAACCCTTCGATTAACAGTCGAATGCTCTGCCTATTGAGCTATGGAGGATTGCAACGAGATTTAACTTTACCCGAGCGGATTCGAAAAGCCAAAATCGGCCACTCAGTTCCCGCGCAGGATCCTTCGCCGCATCTCCAGCTCCATCAACTCGCGGTTGATCTGGCTGTATTCCTCACCTTGCGGGTCCAGCTCGGCCCGTTGCAGCCGGCCGATGAGCTCCGCCTTGCGGTGTGTGATTTGCAGCTCAATCAGCCCGTTGATGATGTCCGTGCAGTAGCGGGCCAGGCTGTCCTCATCGGAGGCCGGGATCGAGGTCACCGCGATCTCGGAGACCAGGGAGCGCAGCTGCTCGGGCACCTCGTCACGGATGACCTGCACCCAGGCGCTGGCAGAGGCCCCGGCGGAGCTGGCCGCGACGATCCCCGAATGCACCGCGGCGTGGGCCGGGGCCATGAAGCGGGCCTCGTAGAAGGCCTGCCACTGCTCGTTGCCCAGCCGCCCGGGCTGCTGGATCACCACCTCCAGGGCCTGGCGTTCCAGGCGCACCACCGGGTCGCGGTGATCGGGGCGTTCGAACGCCGGCTGGACGGGCTCGGTGGCCGTGGCCCCGTTCTGGGCCGGGACCGGTTCCAGGTCCGCGGCCCGCGGCAGCCGGGCCCGGCGGATCGCGGCCTGCACCGCCCGGTTCACATCCTCGTTGTCCATCCCCAGCCAGCCGGCCAGTTCCCGGGCGTAGGCCGGGCGGATGGCCGAGTCGCGGATCTGCCCGACGATCGGTGCGGTCTTGCGCAGCGCCTGCACCCGCCCCTCGACGGTGTTCAGGTTGAACTTCTTCAGCTCGGCGCGGATGGCGAACTCAAAGAGCGGGCGCTTGAGCTCGATCAGTTCCCGCACCGCCTCATCCCCGCGGTTCACCCGCAGGTCACAGGGGTCGGCCCCGGTGGGTTCGACGCATACATAGGTTTGGGCGATGAAGCGCTGGTCTTCCTCGAAGGCGCGCAGCGCCGCCTTCTGCCCGGCCTCATCGCCGTCGAACGTGAAGATCACTTCCCCGCCGGTGCCGTCATCCTGCAGCAGCCGGCGGGCAATCTTGATGTGGTCGGTGCCGAAGGCGGTACCGCAGGTGGCCACGGCGGTGTCGATCCCGGCCAGATGGCAGGCCATCACGTCGGTGTAGCCCTCCACCACCACGATCTGCCGGTTCTTGGAGATCCGCTTTTTGGCCAGGTCGATGCCGTAGAGCACCTGGGATTTCTTGTACAGCTGGGTTTCGGGGGTGTTCAGGTACTTCGGGCCCTGGTCATCCTCGTAGAGCTTGCGGGCCCCAAAGCCAATGGTGGCCCCGGCCAGGTCCCGGATCGGCCAGGTCAGTCGGCCGCGGAACCGGTCGTAGAGGCCGCGGTTCCCCTCGGAGAACATGCCGGTGAGCTTCAGCTCCTCATCCCGGAACCCCTTCGAGCGCAGGTGCTTGAGCAGCCCGTCCCAGCCCTTGGGCGCGTAGCCGACGCTGAACTGGTTCGCCGCCTGCGCGTCAAAGCCGCGCCCGGTGAGGAAGTCACGGGCCGTGGCCGCCTCCTCGGTGCCCAGCTGGGTGCGGAAGAATTCCTCGGCCACCTTGTGTGCGTCCACCAGGCGCTGGCGCTTGCCGTATTCCTCGCGGCGCGGCCCGCTGCCGCCGTCCTCATAATGCAGTTCGTATCCGATGCGCCCGGCCAGCAGCTCCACGGTCTCGGTGAACGAGGAGTGGTCCATTTTCTGGATGAACGCGATCACGTCCCCGGACTCGCCGCAGCCGAAGCAGTGGAAGGTGCCCAGCTGCGGGCGGATGTGGAAGGAAGGGGTGCGCTCATCGTGGAAGGGGCACAGCCCCTTGAAGGAACCCACGCCCGCGGATTTGAGCGTGACGTAGGAATCGACGACCTCCTTCAGGTCGGTGCGGTTGCGCACCTCGTCGATGTCTTCGCGTTTAATCAGCCCTGCCATGACCCTCACTCTAGAGGCGGTGTACCCGCCTGCTTATTGGCGTCAACGCGTTGTGGATGACGCCGCATTCCCGAGCGCTAGAACAGGCGCTCGTTGAAGCTTTCGCCCTTGACCAGGGTGGCGTGCCATTCCTTGGCCGACGCGTCGGTGAGCGATGCGACCTGGTCGACCACCACCCGCAGCCGCTCGTCGTCATCGGCCGCGTCGCGCCAGTCCGCGGCGAAGATCGGCTCCAGGTACTTCTCCTCGGTCTCCATCAGCAGGTTGACCAGGTCGGTGAGCAGCGCCCGCTGATCGGCGTACAGCGGCTGGCGTTCGGTGTCGGTCATCACGTAGGTGGCCGCGATCCCCTTCATCACCGCGATCTCGTGTTCGGTCTCGGTGGGCACGATCAGCTGGGCGTTATAGCGGGTCAGCGCCCCGTTGCCGTATTCGGCGCGGGTCGCGTCCATCGCGGCCTGGCAGAAGCGGCCAATGAACTGGCTGGTCATGTCCTTCAGCGCGGCCAGCGACCGGCGCGACCCGTCGGCGTGCGGCACCCATTCGGCGGTGTGCTCCAGGCGCGCCAGGGCCGCCTCGATGTCGGCCAGGTCGGTGCCGGGCAGGTACCACTGGCGGGTGACCTCCAGGGCCTGTTCGCGCTGGCGGGCGTGGCGCAGCCAGCGCAGCTGCAGGTTCCCGCCCACGATCGCGTCCTCCACATCGTGCACCGAGTAGGAGATGTCATCGGCCAGGTCCATCACCTGGCCCTCCATGCATACCTGGCCGGGGGCGGTGTCCGGGCCCTCCCGCAGCCAGTTGAACACCGGCAGGTCATCCAGGTACGCCCCAAACTTGGCGGTGGGCTTGCCGTCGTGGCGCAGCGGGGCCGTGTCCCGGGTCCAGGGGTACTTGCAGGCCGCGTCCAGGGAGGCGCGGGAGAGGTTCAGCCCGGCGCTGGCCCCGTTGTGCCGGAAGGTCTTGGTTTCCAGCCGGGTCAGCAGCCGCAGCGTCTGCGCATTGCCCTCAAACCCGCCGATGCCGGTGGACAGCTCGTTCAGCGCCTTTTCGCCGTTGTGCCCGAAGGGCGGGTGGCCCAGGTCGTGGGCCAGGCAGGCGGTGTCCACCACGTTGGGGTCGCACCCCAGCGCGGCGCCCAGTTCGCGGCCCACCTGGGCCACCTCCAGGGAGTGGGTCAGTCGGGTGCGCACAAAGTCATCCGAGTAGGGGGCGACGACCTGGGTCTTGGCGCCCAGCCGGCGCAGGGCCGAAGAGTGCAGCACCCGGGCGCGGTCCCGCTCGAATGCGGTGCGGTAGGCCTTCTTGGCCGGTTCCGGTACCCAACGCTCCTGATCAGCTTCGGTATATCCCTGCAGTTCGGTCATGGAAACCAGTCTAGTGAGTTTTGGTCGGCACCCCGGGCGTTATCCACCGGAGATGTCCAATTCGGCCGCGGCGATCATCGCCTTGTGCTTCTCATCCATTTCCCGGCTCTCCAGCCAGCCCTCGGGCAGGTGGGTCTTCTTCGGGTGCCCGGCCCGGCCGCGGGTGCCTTCCGCGTCGGCGCCCGGGTAGGGCATCTCCAGGTCCAGGGAGTCCAGCAGTTCGCGCAGCTCGGCCAGGGTGGGGACCTTGGCCAGGGCGGAGCGGATCTCCCCGCCGACCGGGTAGCCCTTGAAGTACCAGGCCATGTGCTTGCGGATGTCGCGCATGCCCTTGCCCTCGTCCTCGAAGAACTCGGTGAGCAGCTCGCCGTGCCGGTAGACGGTGTCCGCGACCTTGCGCAGGCCCGGGCGGAACCGGTCGGCGCGGCCCTCGAAGGCGGCCTGCAGGTCGCCGAACAGCCAGGGCCGGCCCTGACAGCCTCGGCCCACCACGATCCCGTCGATGCCGGTCTGCTCCACCATCGCCACCGCGTCCTCGGCGGAGAAGATGTCTCCGTTGCCCAGCACCGGCACATCGGGCAGCGCCTCGCGCAGGGTGGCGATCGCCTCCCAGTCGGCACGGCCGGAATAGTGCTGGCGGGCGGTGCGCCCGTGCAGCGCCACCGCCGCGACCCCGTGGTCGCGGGCGATCTTCGCCGACTCCAGGTAGGTCAGGTGGTCCTCGTCGATGCCCTTGCGCATCTTGATGGTCAGCGGGATCTCGCCCTTGGCGGCCTCGGAAGTGGCGGCGGCGATGATCGCGGTGAACAGGTCGGTCTTCCATGGCAGGGCCGCTCCCCCGCCCTTGCGGGTCACCTTAGGGACCGGGCAGCCGAAGTTCAGGTCGATGTGGTCGGCCAGGTCCTCCTCGACGACCATGCGCACCGCGGCGCCCACGGTCTTGGCATCCACCCCATAGATCTGGATGGAGCGCAGCTGCTCGTCGGCGTCGTGGGAGATGATGCGCATGGACTCCTGGTTGCGTTCGACCAGGGCGCGGGCGGTGACCATCTCGGTGACATACACTCCACCGCCGTATTCGCGGCACAACCGGCGGAACGCCCGGTTGGTGATGCCGGCCATGGGGGCGAGCACCACCGGGGTCTCGATGGTGTGCTTGCCCAGTTGCAGGGGCGGCAGCTCGAGTTTGGTGGGCGTCTGGGGCACGGCGGGGGTATCGGATAGCAGGGTCACCGAACCATTATCCCAAAAAGTTTGGCGTGGTGGGCTGAGATCTTCATCAAACCGAGACCACCCCGGGCTGGCCTTCGCACCGGCTGATGCGCAGAATTGGGTCATGACTAGTATTGCCGCCTCCTCGCGACGGCTGGTGTGGGTCCTAGCAGGACTGTGCGCGGTGGTGCTGATCACCGCCGTGAGCGTGGTGCTGCTGCGTCCGGGCGGCGCCCAGCTGCCGGCCGGTTCGCCGCAGGCCGCCACCCAGTCCTACCTGAATGCCTACTCGGCCGCTGACTGGGAGCAGGTGCACCGGCTGTCCGTACAGCCCGGGCAGCGGGCCTGCAACGACGGGCAGGGGCTGCAGGAGGTGGGGATGGAGCTGGTGTCCGCTTCCACCACCGGCTCCACCGCGATCGTACGGGTGCGGATGCACATGCTGCATCTGGAAGGACCCCTGTCCCTGGGGGTGGGCGGCTACGAGGATGAGTTCCAGCTCACCCGCCAGGACGGGGTCTGGAAGGTCAGCCTGGCGCCGTGGCTTGTGGCGTTGTGCACGGATGAGGAAATGGGGTACTGATGATGGCCACCTCCCTGGCTGCCGCGCCGCGCAGCACCGTGGGCACCGTGCGGGCCCTGGTCATGCACGGCCTGCTTTTTGTGTTGTTGATGATCTTCACCTCCGGGCTGGCGGCACTGATTTCCTCCGCCCTGTCCATGGCCGGCGCCCCGGAGGCCGATTCCGGTGCGTTGCCGATGGCGTTGGCCGCCACCGTGGTGGCCGGCCCGCTGGCCTGGGTGCTGTGGCGGGCGTTGGTCCCGCGGTTGGCCGCCGGTCAGGCGGGGTCGCTGATCTACTCGATCCAGGCGGCCCTGGTCTACCTTCTGGGCCTGGGGATCGGGTTCAGTACGCTGTGCACGTTGCTGGG
>NZ_JAVGCZ010000037.1:0-26824 GCF_052928425.1 Glutamicibacter sp. BSL13 | reverse complement strand
TTCAGCGTTCTGAGCCACGATTATCTCCTAATAAGTTTTTCTTCTCGGGGCCAGGACTACTGGGCGACCTGGGTGATTTCGAACGGCTTCGGAGCCTGGGCCGCGTGCGGGTGCTCAGCGCCACGGTAGACCTTCAGCTTGCTCAGCTGGGCTGCGGCGATCTTGTTCTTCGGCAGCATGCCCTTGATGGCCTTCTCGACAGCCTGAACCGGGTTCTTCTCCAGCAGTTCGGCGTAGTTCGAGCTCTTCAGACCGCCCGGGAAACCGGAGTGGCGGTAAGCGCGCTTCTGCACCAGCTTGTTGCCGGTCAGGGCAACCTTCTCAGCGTTGATGATGATGACGTGGTCGCCCATGTCCATATGCGAGGCGAAAGTAGCCTTGTGCTTGCCGCGCAGCAGGGTCGCTGCTTCGACAGCCAGGCGGCCGAGCACAACATCGGTGGCGTCAATGACGTGCCACTGACGGGTCTGGTCAGCCGGCTTAGGGGTGTACGTACGCACAGTAATTGCCTTACGTTGATTCGTTTCTGGTCAAACAGCTGCAGGTGTCATGGCGTGAGATCCATCAGGGACAAGCACTGTCGTGTTTACTTTGTGTCAGGACCAGTACGTCAGGTGAGGACTGATTTAACCGGCCGTCCAGGTGGTGTTCGCATGCCCAGCAGACCAGCGGCTATGCAACTAAGCCGTCACGCTGTGGCATGTAGTGTCGAACGTGGACATACACAACTTTCACAAGTTTAGCCGATTAATGGGCCAGCACACAATTCGGCTAGTGGGCCCGGTGGGGCCCAAATGCCCGCAATGACGGGTATTTTCCGTCACAGTCCCCAAGCCCACCTGTCAATCAGCTACCGCCCGGATTCCGCCGAAGTGCTCTTGGCCGGTGCTCTTCGTGGCCCTGAGCGGTGGCGGTGCCTTCCTCCACGAACGCCCCGGTGGCCTCATCGGCGCGGCGCCGGGCCCTGGTCTGCTCGGCCCGGGCCAGCAGCTGCCCGGCCTGCGGGTAGCGCACCTCCTCCAGGACCAGGGCGCGAGGGTGGGCCAGTTTCGTCTTCGAATCGCGCACCATGGCCTGCAGCCGGTCGGCGAGGAAGCCCTGGGTTTCCCGCCCGTCCCCCACCATCAGCGCGGCCCCGATCAGGGCGCGCACCATGTTGTGGCAGAAGGCGTCCGCGACCAGGTGGGCGGTGATGATCCCGTCTCCGCCCCTGGTAAAGGAGAACTCCTGCAGGGTGCGGATGGTGGTGGCATCGGGGCGGGGCTTGCAGTAGGAGAGGAAGTCGTGACGGCCCAGCACGCTGCGCGCCTCGGCGTCCATCAGCTGCACATCCAGTTCCTCTCGGTGCCACATGGTGATCTGCCGGGTCAGTGGGTCCCAGCGGTGCAGCCCGTCCGCAATGCGGTAGGAGTAGCGCCGCTGCAGGGCCGAGAAGCGGGCGTCAAAGCCCGGCTCGGCCACAGCCGCGTCATGGATGAGCACGGCCCCCTCCTGGCTGGCCAGGATCCCGTTCAGCCGGCGCACCAGCGCCTTGGCGGGGCTCAGCGGTGAGCGCCGCGGCAGCGCCTCGTATTCGGTGGGGGTCAAATCAAAGTGGACCATCTGGTTCCTGGCGTGCACCCCGGCGTCGGTGCGCCCGGCCACAACCACCCGGACCTGGCGGCGCACCAGGGTGGCCAGCCCCTCCTCGATCAGCTGCTGGACCCCGAGCACGTTTGGCTGCCGGGCCCACCCGTGGAACTGGGAGCCGTCATAGCCCAGGCGCATCCGCATCCGCACCGTGGCCGGTTCGCTGGAACCGGACGCCACGGTGGCGCCCAGCGGGTGGGTTTCGGGTGCTGGGGTGCTCATGGGTTCCATTATCCAATCTGTGTCCGGCGTCCTGCCAAATCCGGTGGTGGTCCCGCCCGCCGTTGCAGGCAAGCGCAGGAACCTTGGGATGGGCAGCGGGCTTTGGCGGGCGTTTAAGCACCGAACCCCGGAAGCATGCGCTTCCGGGGTTCGGTGACCGAGGTGGCCCGTGCGTGCGGGCCGTGGGCCTTAGGCCTCTTCGGTGGCCTCAGGGGCGGCGTTCTCGGCAGCCTTCTCGGCTTCCTTCACGACGGCCTGCTTCGGCGAAACCGGCTCCATGACCAGTTCGATGACAGCCATCGGGGCGTTGTCGCCCTTGCGGTTGCCGATCTTGGTGATGCGGGTGTAGCCGCCTTCGCGGTTGGCCATCACCGGGGCGATGTTCTCGAACAGCTCGTGAACGATCGACTTGTTGGTGCGGCTGCGCGATGCGATCACGGACTGCACGCGACGACGCGAGGCCAGGTCTCCGCGCTTGGCGAAGGTGATCAGGCGCTCGGCGTGCGGGGCCAGGCGCTTGGCGCGGTTCAGGGTGGTGGTGATCTGCTTGTTCTCGAACAGCTGGGCAGACAGGTTGGCGAGGATCAGTCGCTCGTGAGCTGCGCTGCCGCCGAGACGCGGACCCTTGGTGGGGGTTGGCATTGGTGTTCTCCTAGATGAATAATCCTGCGCTCCCGGCCCTTAGGCCGGGAACCCGGATGAAGTTATTTGTCGCCAGACGCGGTGCCTAGAGGCTGCCGTCGCCGTAGACATCCTCGCCGTCTTCCATGGCGGCACGGCTGCCCATGTCGAACCCTGGAGGGGAATCCTTCAGGGACAGGCCGAGGTCTACAAGCTTTGCCTTGACTTCGTCAATGGACTTGGCACCGAAGTTGCGGATGTCCATCAGGTCGGCCTCCGAACGCGTGACCAGTTCACCCACGGAGTGGATGCCCTCGCGCTTCAGGCAGTTGTAGGAACGCACGGTCAGTTCCAGGTCCTCGATCGGCAGCGCCATGTCGGCAGCCAGGGCTGCGTCCGTTGGCGACGGGCCGATCTCGATTCCCTCGGCTGCGGTGTTCAGCTCGCGGAACAGGCCGAACAGCTCCACCAGGGTGGTGCCGGCCGATGCCACGGCGTCGCGCGGGGAAATCGACTCCTTGGTCTCCACATCAACGATCAGGCGATCGAAGTCGGTGCGCTGCTCAACACGGGTGGCCTCCACGCGGAAGGTCACCTTCAGCACCGGCGAGTAGATCGAGTCGACCGGGATCCGGCCAATCTCGCTGTCGGCGCTCTTGTTCTGGGCGGCGGACACGTAGCCACGGCCACGCTCAATGGTCAGTTCCATATCGAACTTGCCGTTGGCGTTCAGGGTGGCGATGTGCAGATCTGGATTGTGGAACTCAACACCGGCAGGCGGGGTGATGTCCGCTGCGGTGACGACGCCGGGGCCCTGCTTGCGCAGGTAAGCGACGACCGGTTCATCGTGCTCGGAGGACACGGACAGGTTCTTGATGTTCAGAACCAGTTCGGTGACGTCTTCCTTCACACCGGCTACGGTGGAGAACTCGTGCAGTACGCCGTCGATGCGAACGCTGGTGACGGAGGCACCAGGGATCGAGGACAGCAGGGTACGGCGAAGCGAGTTACCTAGGGTGTAGCCAAAGCCCGGCTCCAGCGGTTCGATGACGAACCGGGAGCGATTCTCGGAAACAACTTCTTCGGTCAGGGTTGGGCGCTGCGTAATGAGCACTTACATTTCCTTTCGGCGAGCGTCCGCTATATGACGCAACACGGGGGTGGAAACGACGGTAGCCTCTGCGGCGTACGTCTGTTGCAGGTGTGAGGCCTGGAAGCCGGCCCTCGCCGGGGCGGGGGCGGCTTCCAGGTCTCTTCCTGACGGCTGAGTTAGACGCGGCGACGCTTTGGCGGGCGGCAACCGTTGTGTGCGCTCGGGGAAACGTCCTGGATGGACCCAACCTCAAGGCCGGCGGCCTGCAGCGAGCGGATCGCGGTTTCGCGTCCCGAGCCCGGGCCCTTGACGAAAACGTCAACCTTGCGCATGCCGTGCTCCTGGGCACGCTTGGCAGCCTGCTCGGCGGCCATCTGTGCGGCGTACGGGGTCGACTTGCGCGAACCCTTCATGCCGACCTCACCGGCCGAGGCCCACGAGATCACAGCACCGGTCGGGTCGGTAATCGACACGATGGTGTTGTTGAAGGTGCTCTTGATGTGCGCCTGGCCCAGCGCGATATTCTTTTTGTCCTTGCGACGCGGCTTACGCACCGCTCCACGAGTCTTTGGGGGCATTTCTTCTCCTACGAAAAAGTTTTTGGATCTAGACCGCTAGGAATTAGCGGGTCTTCTTCTTACCGGCGACGGTACGCTTCGGGCCCTTGCGGGTACGGGCGTTGGTCTTGGTGCGCTGACCGTGAACCGGCAGACCCTTGCGGTGGCGAATACCTTCGTAGGATCCGATTTCGACCTTGCGGCGGATGTCGGCCTGAACCTCGCGGCGCAGGTCACCTTCCACCTGGTAGGTGCCTTCGATGAAGTCACGCAGCTGAACCAGCTCAGCGTCGGTGAGATCCTTCACGCGAGTATCCGGGTTGATTCCGGTTGCTGCGATGGTCTCTTCTGCACGGGTCCTGCCCACGCCGTAGATGTAAGTCAACGCGATGATCACGCGCTTTTCGCGTGGGATGTCCACGCCTGCTAAACGAGCCATAAGTGGCTACCTTTCAACGTTCGGAGGTCTTCAGCAGCACCTTCCCACCGAAGTGGTCCCCAGCCTCCGAAACCGGGGGTGTGCATCGCGCGTATTCGATGCGGTGCTGCCATTTCTTGACTACGCGTGGGACAAATCCGTAAGGGATTTAGCCCTGACGCTGCTTGTGGCGTGGGTTCGAGCAGATCACCATAACGCGACCATTGCGGCGAATCACCTTGCAATTGTCGCAGATCGGCTTCACGCTGGGGTTAACCTTCAAGGGTTTACTCCTCTTGCGGTTGCAGTTATTTTTGGAGCGGTAAACAAGCCTGCCTCAAGACAATGCTCAAGCGGCCGTCCGGGTGATCATTCACTGGACGTCCGCAAGATCGCTGTCTCAAAAACTACTGATTTACTTGTAGCGGTAAACGATACGACCTCGGTTGAGATCGTATGGGCTCATTTCTACCTGCACCCGGTCCTCTGGGAGGATTCGAATGTAGTGCTGGCGCATTTTACCCGAGATAGTTGCAAGCACGACGTGCTTGTTGGGCAGTTCGACGCGGAACATTGCGTTCGGCAATGCTTCGGTCACTGTGCCCTCTACCTGGATGACACCTTCCTTCTTGGCCATTTTCCCCGCTAACTTTGGTAGTTGCCGCCGGCGGCGGCAACAAGTAATTGGTTCCGGAAGCCCGTTTCAGTGGTTCCGCGCAGCCCTTGCGAGCTTTTGGGCGCACTTAAATAGACAACCAACAGTCAAGAATACGCCATGGGCGGGCGTGGCGACAAATCGATTCGGCCGCTTAAAGTGTTAGATCCGGCACCTCGGTGCCGGATCCATGCCGCGGTTACGGCTTGATGGGTGAGGGGCTCACGCCGAAGGGCTCCAGCCCCGCCGCTCCCCCGTCGTGCGCGGTGAGCACCCAGATCCCGCCCAGGTGCACGGCCACGGTGTGCTCCCACTGGGAGGCGTTCTGCTTGTCGTTGGTAACCACGGTCCAGTCATCGTCCAGCACCGAGGTGGCCAGCTTGCCGCGCACCAGCATCGGTTCGATGGCCAGGGCCATACCGGGCTTGACCCGCGGGCCGCGGTGGCCGCTGTTGTAGTTCAGCACGTCCGGGGCCATGTGCATGGCCGAGCCGATGCCGTGCCCGCAGTACTCCTCCAGGATCCCCAGGCGCGGGCCGGGCTGGGCGTGCACGTACTTTTCGATGGCCTCGCCGATCTGCCCGACGAAGCGGGCCTCGGCCAGGGCGGCGATGCCGGCCCACATGGCCTGCTGGGTGATCTCGCTCAGTCGGCGGTCGGCCTCGTCCACGTCGCCCAGCAACACGGTGCGCGCCGAGTCGGCGTGCCAGCCGTCCACGATGGCCCCGCCGTCGATCTTCAGCACATCCCCGTCCTTGAGCACGTATTCGCTGGGGAAGCCGTGGACCACCTCATGGTTGACCGAGGCGCAGATGGTGGCCGGGAACCCGTGGTAGCCCAGGAAGTTGCTGGTGGCGCCGTGGCGTTCGAGCACCCCGGCGAAGACCGCGTCGACCTCCTTGGTGGTGATGCCCGGCTGGGCGGCGGCGACGGCCTCATCCAGGGCCTCGGCCAGCACCAGGCCGGCTTCGCGCATCTTCAGAATCTGCGCATTGGACTTGTATTCGATTTTCGGCTGTCCGAAAGCCACGGGTTCTCCCTTTGCTGTGTCCCAGTCCCGGTGGGCCGGGTGGGACGGTGTTCCTGAAAATGGCCAAGGACCGTACCGCGCCCGCCGTTGGGCGGCTCGATACGATCCTTGGCCGGTAGCGCCTTGCGTACTAGGCGTTCACGTTCAAGGCGGACAGGACGCGGTCGGTGACCTCGTCGATGGCCCCGATCCCGTCGACCTTGCGCACGATGCCGCGCTCCTCATAGCGGTCGACCACGACCTGGGTCTCCTCGTGGTAGAGGGCCAGGCGGTGGCGGATGACCTCTTCGGTGTCATCGGCGCGGCCTTCGATCTCGGCGCGCTTGAGCAGGCGGGCAACCAGCTCGTTGTCATCGGCGGTCAGCTGCAGTACGCCGTCCAGCTTCTGCCCCTGGGCGGCCAGGATCTCATCCAGCGCGTCCACCTGGGCGCTGGTGCGCGGGTAGCCGTCCAGCAGGAAGCCGTCCTTCACGTCCTGCTGGGCCAGGCGGTCACGCACCATGTTGTTGGTGACCGAGTCCGGCACGAAGTTGCCGGCGTCAATGTACTTCTTGGCCTCCACGCCCAGCGGGGTTCCGCCCTTGACATTGGCGCGGAAGATGTCACCGGTGGAGATCGCCACGATCTGCAGGCGCTCGGAGATCTTTTCGGCCTGAGTGCCCTTGCCGGCCCCGGGAGGTCCGATAATCAACAGTCGAGTCATCGCAAAAGTCCTTCGTAGTGTCGTTGCTGCATCTGAGCATTAATCTGCTTGACGGTCTCCAGGCCCACACCAACCATGATGAGGATCGAGGTCCCGCCAAATGGGAAGTTTTGGTCGGCGTTGAACAAAACGAATGCGATCAGTGGGATCAACGCGACGACTGCCAGGTAGAGCGATCCGGGGAAGGTCACTCGGGAGATCACGTAGTTCAGGTAGTCCGCGGTTGGCTTGCCGGCACGGATGCCGGGGATGAACCCGCCGTACTTCTTCATGTTGTCCGCTACTTCAACCGGGTTGAAGGTGATGGCCACGTAGAAGTAGGTGAAGCCGATGATCAGCAGCGTGTACACGGCCATGTACCACGGCGAGGAGGTGGCCGAGTGGGTCTGCAGCCACAGGGCCCAGTCCGGCAGGGTGCCGTCGTCACGGACGTTGAACTGCACGATCATCTGCGGCAACGCCAGGATGGAGCTGGCGAAGATCACCGGGATCACGCCAGCCATGTTCACCTTGATCGGGATGTAGGTGGAGGTTCCTCCCACGGTGCGCCGGCCGATGGTGCGCTTGGCGTACTGCACCGGCACGCGGCGCTGGGACTGTTCCACGAACACCACCAGGGCGATGACCAGCAGGCCGATCAGCAGCACTCCGGTGAACACACCCCAGCCCTGGGAGCGGCCGATGGCGCCCATGGCGGAGGGGAAGCCGGAGGCAATGGAGATGAAGATCAGGATCGACATGCCGTTGCCGATGCCGCGTTCGGTGATCAGCTCACCCATCCACATGATCAGACCGGTGCCTGCGGTGAGCGTGATGATCATCAGCAGGATCACGATCAGGCTCTCGTCGGGCACCAGCGGCAGCTGGCAGCCCGGGAACAGGGTGCCGGTGCGTGCCAGGGTGACCAGGGTGGTCGCCTGCAGCAGGCCCAGGGCGATGGTCAGGTAGCGGGTGTACTGGGTCATCTTGGCCTGGCCGGCCTGACCCTCCTTGTGCAGCTGTTCGAAGTGCGGGATCACCACACGCAGCAGCTGAACGATAATGGCCGCGGTGATGTACGGCATGATACCCATGGCGAAGACGGAGACCTGCAGCAGTGCTCCACCGCTGAACAGGTTCACAAACTGGTAGATGCCACCGGTGGTTTCACCCTGTGCCAGACACTGCTGAACGTTGCTGTAGTTGACTCCCGGAGCCGGGACGAACACACCCACACGGTAGATCGCAATAATACCGAGCGTGAACAGCAACTTGTTGCGCAGATCAGGCGTCCGAAAAACTCGGGCTATGGCGCTGAACAAGCGTCCTCCTGACGTATTTGCCTGAGCCTGGTCTGCAGACTCTTGCGTTGACTTTATGAATTCTAGCGGTTCCTGGCACCGGCGCGCCAAATAGGCGGCACAGCATGGACGTAATTTCCCCCGAACTCCCACCATAGTCCACGGTGGTGATCGGGCCCGGTGCTCAGGTCAGGTGCTGTAAATGTGGCAAGGCCCCGGTGAATCCGTGCAGTACGGATTCACCGGGGCCTTACCGTGGTTCAAACCCTGTTTAGAGGGTGGTCACCGAGCCGCCGGCAGCGGCGATCTTCTGTTCGGCGGAAGCCGAGAAGGCGTTGGCCTTCACGTCAACCTTGACCGAGATCTCGCCGGTGCCCAGCACCTTGACCGGCTCGTTCTTGCGAACGGCGCCCTTGGCAACCAGTGCCTCGACGGTGACTTCGCCCCCCTCGGGGAACAGTTCGTTGATCTTGTCCAGGTTCACAACCTGGTACTCGACGCGGAACGGGTTCTTGAAGCCACGCAGCTTCGGCAGACGCATGTGCAGCGGCAGCTGACCGCCGGCGAAGCCTGCCTTGACCTGGTAGCGGGCCTTGGTGCCCTTGGTACCGCGGCCTGCGGTCTTACCCTTGGATGCCTCACCACGACCCACACGGGTCTTGGCGGTCTTGGCACCTTCGGCCGGACGCAGGTGGTGGACCTTGAGTGCGTTTTCCTTTTCAGCCATGTTTACTTAGCCTCCTCAACCTTCACCAGGTGTGGGACCTTGTTGAGCATGCCGACGGTCACCGGGTCTGCGGTGCGGACAACGGTGTGCCCAACACGCTTCAAACCGAGCGAACGAACGGAGTCGCGGTGGCCCTGCTTAGCACCAATGACGGACTTGGTCTGGGTGATTTCCAGCTTGGCGTCGCTTGGGACAATGTTCGCCATTGCCTATGCACCTGCCTTCTGGGTCTGGATGTGGTGGATCATTGCGGCCGGGGCAACCTCGTCCAGAGGCAGCCCACGACGGGCAGCCACAGCCTGCGGCTCTTCCAGAGCCTTCAGGGCTGCAACGGTGCCGTGCACAATGTTGATCTGGTTCTGCGAACCCATCGACTTGGACAGCACGTCGTGGATGCCGGCGCATTCCAGCACCGCACGCACCGGACCACCGGCGATAACGCCGGTACCCGGGGAGGCCGGACGCAGCAGCACAACGCCTGCAGCGTCTTCGCCCTTGACCAGGTGCGGGATGGTGGTGCCAACGCGCGGAACGCGGAAGAAGTTCTTCTTCGCTTCCTCGACGCCCTTGGCAATGGCCGCGGGAACTTCCTTGGCCTTGCCGTAGCCGACACCTACGGTGCCGTTGCCGTCACCGACAACGACCAGTGCGGTGAAGCTGAAGCGGCGACCACCCTTGACAACCTTCGAAACGCGGTTGATGGTGACCACACGCTCAAGGAACTTGTCCTTGTCTTCGTTGCGGTTTTCACGGTTATCGCGACCACGACCACGGCCACCCTCATTACGACGGCCACGGCCCTCGTTGCGACGAGAGTTGTTGTTGTCGTTAGCCGCTGCAGTTTCCACTGCCTCGGTAGCTTCAGACACCTGAGTTTCCTTCTCGTTAGTTGATTCGCTCACAGTGCCAGCCCACCTTCACGAGCGCCGTCTGCCACGGCGGCAACGCGACCGTGGTACTTGTTTCCACCGCGGTCGAAGACAACTGCCTCGATGCCAGCAGCCTTGGCGCGCTCGGCTACGAGCTCGCCAACGCGCTTGGACTTAGCGGTCTTGTCAGCTTCCAGGGCGCGCAGGTCGGCTTCCATGGTCGAAGCGCTGGCCAGGGTGATGCCCTTCGAGTCGTCCACGATCTGTACGAAGATGTGGCGAGCCGAACGGTTGACAACCAGGCGCGGGCGGACCGAGGTGCCAACGAGGCGCTTGCGCACACGCAGGTGACGGCGGCCGCGGGCGGCGGACTTGCTCTTGCCCTTGATTCCGATAGCCATAATTACTTACCAGCCTTTCCGACCTTGCGGCGGATCTGTTCGCCGGCGTAGCGAATGCCCTTGCCCTTGTAAGGCTCGGTCTTACGCAGCTTGCGGATGTTGGCAGCAACCTCGCCGACCTGCTGCTTATCGATGCCAGCAACGGTGATCTTGTTGTTGCCCTCGACGGTCAGGGTGATGCCCGCCGGTGCCTCAACGCTGACCGGGTGCGAGTAGCCCAGAGCAAGCTCCAGGTTGGCGCCCTTGGCCTGGACACGGTAACCGGTGCCGTGGATTTCGAGCTTCTTCTCGTAACCCTGGGTGACGCCGATGATCATGTTTTCGATCAGGCTGCGGGTCAGGCCGTGCAGCGAACGCGATTCGCGCTCGTCGTTCGGGCGGCTGACGGTGAGGGTGGTTTCCTCCAGGGCGACGGTGATCGGCGCTGCAACAGTCAGCGACAGTTCACCCTTCGGGCCCTTGGCGGTGACGTCCTGTCCGTCGATCTTCAGGTCGACGCCGGCAGGAACGGTAATCGGAAGACGTCCAATACGTGACATTGTGTATTCCCTTCCTTCCCGTTACCAGACGTAGGCGAGGACTTCCCCACCCACGCCCTTCTTTGCAGCCTGGCGGTCAGTAAGCAGACCGGAGGAGGTGGACAGGATAGCGATGCCCAAGCCACCGAGCACGTGCGGCAGGTTGGTGGACTTTGCGTAAACGCGCAGACCTGGCTTGGAGATGCGACGGACGCCGGCGATCGAACGCTCGCGCAGCGGACCGTACTTCAAAGTGATGGTCAGCTTCTTGCCGACTTCTGCGTCCTCTTCCTCGAAGGAGGCGATGTAGCCCTGTTCCTTGAGGATGTTGGCAATGCGAACCTTCAGCTTGCTCGACGGCATCGAAACGCTGTCGTGGTATGCCGAGTTGGCATTGCGCAGACGAGTCAGCATATCTGCGACTGGATCTGTCATAGACATGTGGGCTTCAGCCCTTCCTCGTTACGGTTTCCTTTGTATCGGACCTGTAACGTAGTGAGTTTAGTTTTCGGTCTTGAACGGGAAGCCCAGTGCCTTGAGCAAGGCGCGGCCTTCGTCGTCATTCTTGGCGGTGGTCACCACGGTGATGTCCATACCACGAACGCGGTCGATCTTGTCCTGATCAACTTCGTGGAACATCGACTGCTCGGTCAGGCCGAAGGTGTAGTTTCCGTTGCCGTCGAACTGGCGATCGCTCAGTCCGCGGAAGTCGCGGATACGCGGCAGCGCCAGGGTGATCAGGCGGTCAACGAATTCCCACATGCGGTCGTTGCGCAGGGTGGCGTGGGTACCGATCGGCATGCCTTCGCGCAGCTTGAACTGAGCGATGGACTTGCGAGCACGGGTGATCACTGGCTTCTGACCGGTGATGGCCGTCAGGTCGCGTACGGCGCCTTCGATGATCTTCGAGTCCTTGGCGGCTTCGCCCACACCCATGTTCACGACGACCTTGGTCAGGGTCGGAACCTGCATGGGGTTGGAGTAGTTGAACTGCTCCTGCAGCGCCGGACGGATGTCGGCGGTGTACTTTGCCTTCAGACGTGGCTGGATCTTGGTGGCTGCTTCAGTCATTACAGATCCTTTCCGGAAGCCTTGGCGTAACGGATGCGCACAGTCTTGCTCACACCGTTCTTCTCTACGGTTTCCTCGCGGAAACCAACGCGGGTCGGCTTCTTGGTTTCAGGATCCACCACGGCAACGTTCGAAACGTGCATGGGGGCCTCGACAACCTCGATACCGCCGGTGGTCGAACCGGATTCGGTCTGACCGGCCTTGGTGTGCTTGGTGACGCGGTTAACGCCTTCCACCAGGACGCGCTGGGCGGCCGGGAAGACCTTCAGGACCTTGCCCTGCTTGCCGCGGTCGCCGCCGCTGATGACCTGAACCAGGTCACCCTTCTTGATCTTTGCACCCATGGTTACAGCACCTCCGGAGCCAGGGAAACGATCTTCATGAACTTCTTGTCGCGAAGCTCACGACCCACTGGGCCGAAAATACGGGTACCGCGAGGCTCACCCTCGTTCTTCAAGATCACCGCAGCGTTCTCGTCGAACTTGATGTAGGAACCGTCAACGCGACGGATTTCCTTCTTGGTGCGAACGATGACGGCCTTGACGACGTCACCCTTCTTCACGTTGCCGCCAGGAATTGCGTCCTTGACGGTAGCGACGATGGTGTCGCCGATGCTTGCGTAGCGACGCTTCGAGCCGCCGAGAACACGAATGGCAAGGATTTCCTTGGCACCGGTGTTATCGGCAACCTTGAGTCGCGACTCCTGCTGAATCACTTATTACTCCTGTCGTCTCGCTGGTTCTCGTGAACGAGCCTTGCGGAACGGATAATGGTCTCCCCGGTACGATCGCTTACCCCCACCGGCGAGGGCGCACCGAATGCTGATCCCAGATGGCGGCAGGGCCGAGGCGTAAAATACCGGGGTCGTGCTGCGGGCGGAAACATGTTCCCACACCGCTGCAGCGTGCCGAAGGTGGATAGTCCTCGGACACAATGCGCACAAGTATCTATCCTATCCCAGATTCGCGCTGTTCCGAAATGGTGTGGTAGGGGCGGGCAACGCGTGATTCGTCACAGTACCGGCCACTGCGGGAGGGACGTTAAGGCATGGGTGCGAGCACGCAGAAACGCACCGGCAGCAGTGCCGCGCGACCGGTGCGCTGGCTCGAATAATCGCGGCATATTCAACCGGGTCACTCGGTGCCCGCCTGTTCCTGCGCCCATCGTGCCACCCGCCGGTTGCTTTCTTCCTCGGTGAGGTCCTCGACCCGGCTCATCACCGACCAACGCACCCCGAACGGGTCACGGATGGAGGCATAGCGGTCCCCCGAGACGAACGTGGTGGCCGGTTCACGCAGCACCGCCCCGGCGGCGAGGGCGCGCTCGAGCACCTCATCCACATTCGGGCAGTACAAGCCCAGGGAATAGCAGGCCTCCTCCCCCGCTGGCGGTGGCACCAGGCCGAACTGGGGGCTGGGAACACCCAGCTGCAGGTGGCCTTGGCCGAAGTCCAGGTCAGCGTGGACCAGCACGCCGCCCATCTCAGTGGCGTCCACCAACCGGGCGCCAAAGATCTCACGGTAGAACTCAACGGCCTCACGGGCGTTTTCGATGGCCAGGAAGGGGGTTAGGCTGGTCGCCCCGTGGGGCGTCCCGTTGGTGGTGTGCTCTCCAGTGACCCCGCGCATCGGGGTGTTTTCTGTGCTCATGCATTCAGGTTAGGGCCCGGCCGTCGTAGGATTCTTGCAAATATGCGACATTCGCCGGGACGGCCCGAGAAGCACGTGGAGGTTCACATGGCAGGGGAAGCCGGAGACGAGCGGAGCGTACTCTATCCTGCGTCGCTGCCCCACTTCGAACGCCACGAGCCTCCGCCGTCCTTGGCCGAGACGGTCCAGTGGTTCTGGCTGGCGCGGTGGGACTTGGCCCCAAACCAGGTACGTCGCCAACAACTGCTGACCTTCCCGACGCTGAACCTGGTCGTGCAACCCGGCTCCGTCTTACTGAGTGGGCCCAGCACCGGCACCTCGCATCGGGACCTGGAAGGCACGGGCTGGGTGCTGGCCGCACTGCTGCAGCCGGCGGCTGCCGAACAGCTGGGTGTGGACCCTGCCGGGCCGGCGGGTCGGGAACTCCCCTTCCCACAGCCCGCACTGCAGGGCCGGGTTGAAGCCCTGATGGCTCACGCCGTCCCACCGTCTGACGCTTTCGAAGCCATCGAAGTGCTCGCCCGATGGCTCGCAAAGCTTCCGAAACCCAGCGACACCGGGCTGCTGGCCAACCGCATGCTGCGGTTGGTTGCCACCAACCGTGCGATAACCCAGGTGTCAGACCTGTCCGATGCCCTGGATGTGGGCGTACGCAGGCTGCAGCGCCTCAGCGCCGCCCATCTCGGTGTCCCGCCTTTGCAAATTATTCGTCGCTACCGTGTGCAGGAGGCGGCGATGCGATTGCGCGGGGAGCCCGGGTTGTCCCTGGCCCGGTTGGCCGCCGAACTGAGCTATACGGATCAGGCCCACTTCGCCACGGACTTCCGCAGGTTCATTGGCCTTACCCCTGGAAGTTATCAACGCCAGGCCGCTGCTTCCTCGTCGGAATTCACCTAGCGCGTTGTTCCGCCCTCGCCTCGGTAGACCGGTGGCGTCCAGGACGTCGCTGTCGCGCTGAAGCCGGCGAACGCGTGGTTATGAAGCTCGCGGGCCCCCGTTGCTCAGTGGTTCGCGGGGCTTCCTGGGCCGGACGGCAGTACCTAATTGAACCAGCCGGTGCACGGAAGATTCTGGAAGGGGGTGGCTCCCGGACCGCAATTCTCCCCCGCTATATTGGCAAGCGGGGTTACTCGTTGTCCGTGTTTCAAGCGGCCTTCCGAATCAACCCATCGGTCCGTTCTTGGACATGGACCAACTTCACTGGAATAGCCCCCTACTTCGGGTAACAAATGGCGACGTGCGGACATGTATAGGTATGAGCACCTGAAAAACAAGGCAGGAGCGGGGGACACGGTTCTCCGGGCTATACGAGCTGGTGTACACCGACGTACTCCGCTTCGTGCAACGCCGGACTGGTCCCGAGCACGCCGAGGATATCGTCCACGAAGCCTTCCTCGTTACTTGGCGCCGCTTGGATGACCTTCCAACCGAACACGAGGACGCCCGAGCCTGGATGTTCGCCGTCGCGCGGAACTGCATGTTGAACAACGTGCGCGGGGAAAAACGTCAAGGAACGCTGGTTGTCAGGATCGCTGCCCACGCTTCAACTTTTGCCGAAGCAGCAACCTAGTTAGTCAATGAACACGTCGATTTGGTCGCAGCTTGGCACCGGTTGCGTCCCCTCGACCAAGAAGTGTTGGCCCTTGCAATCTGGGAGGAGCTTCACTCCTCCAAGGCCGGACAGGTTCTGGGGATTTCATCGGCCGCCTACCGCCTTCGGCTTCATCGTGCGCGCAAGTCTTTGCGCCGCATGCTCGATGCTTCTGCATCCCCTAACTCCTTTGCCGAATTCCTCATGACGGAGTCATAGACATAAGAACAAGAATGCGCAAATGGAAGCTTTTCGCCTCCTGGATGCGGCCCCCAGCGGCAGTCTGAACGAGTCCGAACGAATCAAAGCCAACGCAGGGCTGCAACAAATCGTTGCGAGTGATCCCGACAATGGGCGAGTCACCGATCACCGATCCCACGCGCTCCGCTCCCACCCGGTACGTCGGATAGCGACACCCGTTGCGGTGGCCCTGGCTGCCACCGTCACCGCGACGGTGGTACTTTTTCCCGGGCCGGGGGCCAATGATGCGGCCTACGCATCGTGGACTGCCGACCCCGGAACCATCAGCGCCGCCGACCGTGCCGTGGCCGATTCCGCCTGCCGGGGCCGCTTGGATCTGGCACCTGCCCAGTTAGACCTCGCCGAACGACGCGGTGAATGGGTGGTCCTGCTGTATACCGCGTCTTCCGAGCATATGTCTGGTATGTGCCTTGCTCACCTGCCAGTCGGTGCACCAGAAGCCAACACCATTGATGCCAGCCGGGCAGGCGGAGACCAGGGTTTCCTTCCCGTCGGCGGGGAATTCACTGAAGGGAACATTGCCGAGTTCCGTGGCCGCAACGCTTTCGGGTTCCCAGAACGGCCCGACGTTGCCCTGACCCACAGGAACGTCGGTGAGGACGTGAAAGCCGTGTCCATCACTACTCCGGACGGCCAAGTGGTAGAAGCTACGGTTCAGGACGGCCGATCCGCCGTATGGTGGCCAGGAAAAGCCTTTGGCAGCCGTTTGGAGGGTAATGGCAGGCCGGCACCTGCGCTGTCCTACACGATAACTCTGGAGGACGATACCGTCATCCAGGACGCCTCCCCCAGGAATCCGCCTTAGCACCGCAGCGATATGCGTGGTTGCGACCTTGGGTCGTGTGCACTGCCGATCGGTAGCTCGTCACAGTCATCACGCCTGCCGGGGTCTGAGGTACTGGATATCCAAACTCATACTGGGTGTAATGATGTGCCTTGGAAATACCTTTGCCGGGCGGCCACTCAGCCACGCGGCTGCCCGGCATCTGGTTATCGGCGGGCATGAGTCATTTCAGGAATTGAGTCCCAGCAAGTCTCCTGCCTATTGGACACGGTTGACGGTCATTTAGGTCTGCCGCGTCGATGCTGGAGGATTGAGGAATGAAACGGATCGTTGAATGGTGGGATACGCAGCAGGTTCCGCTCTATCTATTGGCCATCGGCGTAGGAGCGGTTCTGGGGCTAAGTGCACCGCAGCTGGGCCCGGCGTTAGAGCTTGGGATCGAGCCGATTCTGATGCTCCTATTGTTCGCAACCTTCCTCGGGGTGCCTTTGGTCGAGGTCGGACGTTCGTTTAGAGATTTCCGGTTCCTGGGTACGGTCCTGGTCGCGAATTTCGTGTTCGTGCCCGCTATCGCCTGGGCGCTCTCACGTTTCGTGGCTGATGACAAAGCGCTGCTGCTCGGAGTGTTGCTCGTGTTACTTACCCCGTGCATTGACTACGTCATCGTGTTTACGGGTCTAGCTGGTGGCGCGCGCTCACGTTTGCTTGCGGCGGCACCCCTGCTGATGCTCGCCCAAATCCTGTTGCTGCCCGTTTACCTTTTCTTGGTCGTTGGCGCAGAAGTGCTGTCGGTCATTGAGATTGGGCCATTTGCCAAGGCCTTCTTCTTGCTGATCGTGCTACCGCTCGCCGCCGCGGCTGCCGTGCAAAGCGTTTCCCGACGCCATCATGTGGGAAGAGCCGTCGAAGAAGTCATGGCGGGCGCGATGGTGCCGCTAATGATGGCCACGCTCTGCGTGGTTCTCGGATCACAGATCGCGGCCGTGGGGTCGCAGATCGGCTCGCTTGCCCGAGTAGTTCCTCTATATGTTGTCTTCGTGGTTGCCGCTCTTGCCATCGGCCGGCTCGCGGGCAAGACCACCGGGCTCGATGTGCCATCCACGCGTGCCGTGATGTTCTCGGCTGCCACCCGCAACTCCCTGGTGGTGCTTCCCTTGGCGCTCGCGCTACCGGCCCCGCTGGGGATCGCCCCGCTTGCGGTAGTGACGCAAACCCTGGTCGAGTTGGTCGCAATGGTGGTGCTTGTGCGGCTCGTTCCGATGCTTACGCCCGAGGAAGGCAGGCAGGTCGTTTAGCTTTCCCCAGCCGTCTCTGGATGGAATGCACAATAAGATCCATCGTGGTTTCGCACACGTCCAACCGCCGGCGTGAGAGGCGAGGCCGGACAAAGATTTCGTGGCAGATAACTGAACGTGTCGGTTGCTGACACGGAATTCGGGCCAAAAGAGATCTCCTTCTTTGACCTGCCCGTAGCCGCGCCCTACCGATCCAAGGTTAGAACCCCGGTCCGGGAATGCGAAAACGCCCCGCAGTTCTCCTGAGGGAGTACTGCGGGGCGTTCTCAGCAATTCACGTCAACCGTGGAATCACCGGGAGGGCTTACTTGGCCTTCTCGACGATTTCCACCAGGCGCCAGCGCTTGTCAGCGGACAGCGGGCGGGTCTCAGCGATAACAACCAAGTCGCCGATGCCGGCTTCGTTGTTCTCGTCATGAGCCTTGACGTTCTTGTTGCGGCGCATCACCTTGCCGTAGAGGGCGTGCTTCACACGGTCCTCAACGTCAACGACGATGGTCTTCTGCATCTTGTCGGAAACCACGTAACCACGGAGGGTCTTGCGGTAGTTACGCTCGGTTGCGTCAGCCACACCGTTCTCCTTCTCGCTCATTACTTGGCTTCCTTGCCCTTCTTGGTTTCTTCAACCGGGACAACGACTTCCTGGCGAATGCCGAGCTCACGTTCGCGCAGCACAGTGTAAATGCGAGCGATATCGCGCTTGACAGCCTTCAGGTTGCCGTGAGTTTCCAACTGACCGGTAGCCGACTGGAAACGGAGGTTGAACAGCTCGGCCTTGGCCTTCTTCAATTCCTCGTTCAGACGAGCATTGTCGTAGCCATCCAAAGCCTCAATGGTCAGGTCCTTTGAACCAATAGCCATTCCTATTCACCACCCTCACGACGCACGATGCGTGCCTTCAACGGCAGCTTGTGGATTGCCAGGCGCAGGGCCTCGCGAGCTACCTCTTCACTGACGCCGGACAGTTCAAACAGAACACGTCCCGGCTTGACGTTTGCGACCCACCATTCCGGCGAACCCTTACCGGAACCCATGCGGGTTTCGGCAGGCTTCTTGGTCAGCGGACGGTCCGGGTAAATGTTGATCCAGACCTTACCGCCACGCTTGATGTGGCGGGTCATGGCGATACGGGCGGCTTCAATCTGACGGTTGGTCACGTAGGCCGGGGTCAGAGCCTGGATGCCGTATTCACCGAACGATACGGTGGTTCCGCCCTTGGCAGCACCCGAGCGGTTCGGGTGGTGCTGCTTGCGGTACTTCACACGACGTGGGATAAGCATTTAAGCCTCTCCTCCTTCCGCAGCAGGAGCCTGTGCGGCAGCCTTGTTGCGGTCGTTGCGACGACGACGGTCGCCACCACGGTTCGGGCGGTCACCGCCACGGCCACGTGCCGGAGCGGCAGCGGCCTGCTGTGCAGCCAGTTCCTTGGCGGTTACGTCACCCTTGTAGATCCAGACCTTCACGCCGATGCGGCCGAAGGTGGTCTTGGCTTCGAACTTGCCGAAGTCGATGTTCGCGCGCAGGGTGTGCAGCGGCACACGACCTTCGCGGTAGAACTCCTTGCGCGACATTTCGGCGCCACCCAGGCGGCCCGAGCACTGCACGCGGATGCCCTTGGCACCTGCACGCATTGCCGACTGCATGGCCTTCTTCATCGCGCGGCGGAACGCCACGCGCGAAGCAAGCTGCTCGGCGATGCCCTGGGCAACCAGCTGGGCTTCGATGTCGGGGTTCTTGACCTCGAGGATGTTCAGCTGCACCTGCTTGCCGGTCAGCTTCTCCAGCTCACCGCGGATGCGATCGGCTTCGGCGCCGCGGCGGCCGATGACGATGCCCGGGCGGGCGGTGTGGATGTCCACACGCACGCGGTCACGGGTGCGCTCGATCTCAACGCGGGCGATGCCTGCGCGGTCCATGCCGGTGGACAGCAGTTCGCGGATCTTGACGTCTTCCTTGACAAAATCCTTGTAACGCTGGCCTGGCTTGTTGGAATCGGCGAACCAGTGCGAAACGTGGTCAGTGGTGATGCCGAGACGGAAACCGTTCGGGTTTACCTTCTGTCCCATTTACTTTTCCCCACCCTTCTCCGGGGTTGAAACAACCACGGTGATGTGGCTGGTGCGCTTCTTGATCTGGAAGGCACGACCCTGAGCACGCGGCTGGAACCGCTTCATGGTCGGACCTTCGTCTACAAACGCCTCGCTGATAATCAGCTCGTCCTCATTGAATGCTTCACCTGCGCGGTCCGCGGCGACACGGGCGTTAGCCACTGCCGATGCGACAACCTTGTACACGGGCTCCGAAGCTGCCTGCGGGGCAAACTTCAGAATTGCCAGTGCCTCGTTGGTCTGCAGACCACGAACAAGGTTGACGACGCGCCGGGCCTTCATAGGCGTTACGCGGAGATGACGCGCAATTGCCTTGGCTTCCATTGCTTTCCTTCTCTCGTCTATCGAAGAAGTGCTAAGCGACACTAGATCCCTTCCGGGGCCTAGCGGCGCTTGCCCTTCTTGTCGTCCTTCACGTGGCCACGGAACGTGCGGGTCGAGGCAAACTCACCGAGCTTGTGCCCAACCATCGATTCGGTGACAAACACCGGGATGTGCTTGCGTCCGTCGTGCACGGCGATGGTGTGTCCCAGCATGTCCGGGATGATCATCGAACGGCGGGACCACGTCTTGATGACGTTCTTGGTGCCCTTTTCGTTCTCAGCAACGACCTTCAGGTACAGGTGCTGATCGACGAAGGGGCCTTTCTTCAGGCTGCGTGGCATGTCTCCAGGCTCCTATCGCTTGTTCTTGCCGGTACGACGGCGACGCACAATAAGCTTGTCGCTGTCCTTGTTCGGACGACGGGTGCGTCCTTCACGCTTACCATTGGGGTTGACCGGGTGACGACCACCGGAGGTCTTACCTTCACCACCACCGTGCGGGTGATCGATCGGGTTCATGGCCACACCACGCACGGTCGGGCGGACGCCCTTCCAGCGCATACGGCCGGCCTTGCCCCAGTTGATGTTGATCTGCTCGGCGTTGCCCACTTCGCCGATGGTGGCGCGGCAGCGCACATCGACGTTGCGGATTTCACCCGAAGGCAGGCGCAACTGGGCGAACTTGCCCTCGCGGGCCACCAGCTGGATGGAGGCACCTGCGGAGCGGGCCATCTTGGCACCGCCACCGGGGCGCAGTTCCACGGCGTGGATCACGGAACCCACCGGGATGTTGCGCAGCGGCAGGTTGTTGCCCGGCTTGATGTCCGCGTTCGGACCAGCTTCCACGATGTCGCCCTGGCTCAGGTGGTTCGGGGCGATGATGTAGCGCTTGGTGCCGTCCACGTAGTGCAGCAGGGCAATACGGGCGGTACGGTTCGGGTCGTACTCGATGTGAGCGACCTTTGCCGGCACGCCGTCCTTGTCCTGGCGACGGAAGTCGATCAGGCGGTAGGCGCGCTTGTGTCCGCCACCCTTGTGACGGGTGGTGATCTTACCGGAGTTGTTGCGGCCGCCAGTCTTGGACAGCGGGCGGACCAGCGACTTTTCCGGAGTCGATCGGGTGATTTCTGCGAAGTCGGCTACCGACGAGCCGCGCAGGCCCGGGGTAGTCGGCTTGTACTTACGAATTCCCATTTATTCTTATTCCTCGTTAAAGTGGTCTCCGCTTAGGAAAGCGGACCGCCGAAGATGTCAATCGAGCCTTCCTTCAGGGTGATGATGGCGCGCTTGGTGTCCTTGCGCGTACCCCACCCGAAGCGGGTGCGCTTGCGCTTACCCGGCCGATTGATGGTGTTTACGGAATCAACCTTCACGTTGAAGATGGCTTCAACGGCGTTCTTGATTTCCGACTTGTTCGAACGCGGGTCGACCATGAAGGTGTACTTACCTTCATCGATCAGACCGTAGCTCTTTTCCGAGACGACCGGTGCGATGACCACGTCGTGCGGAGCCTTTGAGAAGACGCTCACTTGGCTTCCTCCTTCTGAACCAGGGCATCGAATGCAGCCTTGGTGAAGACCACGTCGTCCGAAACCAGAACATCGTAGGTGTTCAGCTGATCCACGTACAGGGCGTGGACCTCAACCAGGTTGCGAACCGACAGTGCGGCCACATCGTTGGCGCGTTCGATCACGAGCAGGACATTCTTGCGCTCGGTCAGCGAACGCAGGGTTGCCAGAGCTTCCTTGGTCGACGGCTGATCGCCGGCCACCAGGTTCTCGATCACGTGGACGCGATCGTAGCGAGCGCGATCAGACAGGGCGCCGCGCAGGGCAGCAGCCTTCATCTTCTTGGGGGTGCGCTGCGAGTAGTCACGCGGGGTCGGACCGTGGACGATGCCACCGCCGGTCATCTGCGGTTCGCGGATCGAGCCCTGACGGGCGCGGCCGGTCCCCTTCTGCTTGAACGGCTTGCGGCCGGCACCGGCAACTTCGGCGCGGGTCTTGACCTTGTGGGTGCCCTGACGTGCGGCGGCCAGCTGTGCAACAACTACCTGGTGCAGCAGCGGCACGTTGGTCTGCACATCGAAGATCTCTGCAGGCAGGTCTACGTTAAGTGCCTTAGACATTTACTTATGCTCCCTTCACAGCGGTGCGTACGAGTACGACGCGGCCGCGAGCGCCTGGAACGGCACCCTTGATCAACAGGAGGTTCTTCTCAGCGTCGATGGCGTGGATGGTCAGGTTCTGCGTGGTGACACGCTCGGCACCCATGCGACCGGCCATCTTCTGTCCACGGAAAACGCGACCGGGAGTGGACGCGCCGCCGATGGAACCTGGCTTGCGGTGGTTCTTGTGCTGACCGTGCGAAGCACCAACACCAGCGAAGTTGTGGCGCTTCATGACGCCGGCAAAGCCCTTACCCTTCGAGGTGCCCACGACGTCGACCTTCTGGCCGGCCTCGAACAGCTCGACGGACAGTTCCTGGCCTGCAGCGTATTCGGCTGCATCGGCGGTGCGGAGTTCTACCAGGTGGCGACGCGGGGTCACACCGGCGGCCTCGAAGTGGCCAGCCAGCGGCTTGGTCACCTTGCGCGGATCGATCTGGCCGTAGCCGATCTGAACTGCGGCGTAACCGTCACGCTCGGCGTTGCGCAGCTGGGTGACAACGTTGCTGTCAGCCTGCACCACGGTGACCGGGATCAGGTTGTTGTTTTCGTCCCAAACCTGGGTCATGCCGAGCTTCGTGCCCAGCAGGCCCTTGACATTACGGGTTGCGGTCATAGTTCTCTCAGCACCTCCCCTAGAGCTTGATTTCGATGTTGACATCCGCCGGCAGGTCGAGACGCATCAGCGAGTCAACGGCCTTCGGGGTCGGATCGACGATGTCGATCAGACGCTTGTGCGTGCGCATTTCGAAGTGCTCACGGCTGTCCTTGTACTTGTGGGGCGAACGGATAACGCAGTACACGTTCTTCTCCGTTGGCAGCGGCACTGGGCCGACCACGGTTGCGCCTGCGCGCGTTACCGTCTCAACGATTTTCCGGGCCGAAACGTCAATGACCTCGTGGTCATACGACTTCAGCCGGATGCGGATCTTCTGTCCCGCCATGGCGTCACGCCTCTTTCTGATAGCACTCTCTACAGTTACTGTGCCCTACGGGCCCTCGCGGACCGGCACGCCTTGCACTGCGACTGAATCCGGATCAGATCCGGGTTCCTCACCCGCAGGAGGCTCCGACCCCCGCGGTCGGGCGTGTCGTGAAGTTTTTGGTCACAACTCTACCCTCGACGCTCACGCGAAGTGCGGGAATCCAATGCATTCGAAGCAGTCGTATCGTTCCCGAACCCCAGGCATTATCCTGGGTGAGTGCCGATCTCGGTCGTTCGAATTCAGTTTTTTGTGCTCTTTCGAGCACGCGGCTGCAATCAAGCAACTTATCCAGTGTGACAGGTTCACCCCCGGGCGCGCAAATCATTTGCCGCCCGGGACCCTGGTGATCTTCGACTCAGCGCCCGCCAGCGCCCCGAAAGGCGCCGAGCAGCGCGGCAGCTTAGTTCCTGCGGTTCTCCACCCTTACCAGCCGGGAAAGCGCCAGCACAATCAACGCTATGGCCACCAAGACCAGCAGCACGAACGCATAGTTGCGCAGGAACCAGACTACCGCCGCTGTAATGGCGACCGCGGCCCACCACGTCAGCAACCGCTCCCCCTGGGTCAAACCCAGGGCCAGCAGTCCGGCGAAGAACAGCAGCACCAGCATCTGGGTCAGTGTTCCGGCATCCAGCACCGAGGCCAACTCGGCGGCACTGCCCAGCGCCGCGCCGGCAATCAGCCAGCCGCGGCCCAGGGCGCGGTGCGGCGCCCAATGGCGCAGCCCAATCCCGGCGGCCACCACCGCCAGGTACAGCAGCGCCGCGGAAGCGCCCAGCGGCTCGACCAGCACCCCGTAGCAGCGCAGGGCCACCAGGGCTGCGGCCACGACCACCGCATCGGTGCCATGCTGGCGCCAGGCGCGCGGCAGCTCGTGCAGCCGCGCCACCAGCAGGGCCAGCACCAGCACCAGTGCCCCGCCCAACAGCGGCAACGGTTCGCGGTGCAGCAGGTGGGCCACCGCCCCAGCGGTGAACCCGGAAGCCAGCATTGCGGCGTAGTAGATGCGCGCGGCCTGCCCGCCGGCGTCCGCAGATTTCTGCCAGTGCCGCGGGTAGTGCGGCACCGGCTCCTGGAAGCGGCCGTGCAGCAGTGCAAGGACCAGCAGCACGAGCGCGCCACCCAGCAGGGCCCAACTCAAATCCAGCGACCTCTCACTCACCATGGTGCCCGAGCGCAGGGCCTGCAGGCCGGTGTCCGCGGCCCCCAGCAGCAATAGCGCAGCTGCCGCCGAGTACAGCCCCATCTGCCGGGAATGCACCAGCAGGATTGAGCCAGCCGCGCCGATCAGGAAGACCAGCGCCAGCCAGCGCAGTTCGGGCTGATAGCCCAGCATGAGAACCAGCGGCACCAGCAACGCCGCCAACCTGATCCACTGGTGGCCCTGTTGCCGACGGTATGTCCATTCAAGGCCCAGGGCAACCACCGCCTGGGCGGCGAGCAGCCACATCGCCGCGGTGGCGCCCCACCATCCAGCCCGAACCCAGCCGGTCGTGGAACCGAACGTGGCGGCCGGGACAACGGCTAGCGCCGCCACGGCCAGGCTAACGGGAAGCAGCAGCCACTGCCGGTAGGGTCCGGCACCGAAGGCCCAGTGCGCCAGCAGCGCATGTCCCAGCCAGAGCAGCAGGCTCAGCAGCACGGTGCCGCGGTCCGTCTGCGGGCCGACAGCATAGGCCAGCAGCAGCAACGGCAACCCCACCTGAATTCCCAGCCCAATGACCCGCAATTCCCCCGACACCGCTGCACCGCGGCTGCGGGAGAGAACCAGCCGGGCCGCTTGCGGCAGCACCACGCTGAGCAGCAGCACACAGAACTGCCCGTGCAGGTCCAGCTCGAAGTGCTCAACACTCCACCAGGCGGCAACGCTCAATTGGATCTGGGCCAGTGCGGCATGCGTGATTCTCCAGCCCGCCGCGGTACAGCGGGGCAGGGCCGCGATCAGAAAGACAATATTGGCCGCGGCCACCAACGGCGCCAGCCACCAGAAATCCGAGCGCAGTGCCAGGGCAAAGTAGCCGCACAACGCCCCAAGCACCGGCGCGTGCACGAACGCATCCATGGCCCCATCCGAGGTGGGCAGGCAGCGCCAGGCGACCCAGGCGGTGGCCAGCACCGAGCCGATCAGCACCAGCACCGACCAGCTGCCCGCAGTGACACCCAGAAAGTGCGCACCGAACGACAGCTCTCCCTGCAGGCGCAACGCCAGTGCGAACACCACCATCACCAGCAGGCTGGCGGTCACCCGGATCCGCCAGTGCAGGTTCGCCACGGCGGTACGTTCTGCGTGCCCCGCATTTCGGGCCGAGTAGACCAGCATCCCGGCGGCAGCCGCCCAGATGCCCACCATTGCGGCGCTCGCCACGCCCCGATCGGAGGCCGGGGCAAACAGGAACTGCAGCAGCTGGGCGCTCTTGGCGCCCACCGCCAACAGGAGCACCCAACGCAATTGCGCACCTAGCAGCGCCCGGGATTCGGGCTGCCGCCGCACGACGGCGCCCAGACCCGCCATGCCAAGGACCAGTGCCGGCAGCGGCGACCACGCGTCCTGCCAGTTCTCGGCCAGGGCCAGCAGGGCGAACCCGAACAGCCAGCCGGCCTCCACCAGGGTGCCGCCGCTTCCCGCCAGCCAGCCAAGCAGCACCAGCAGGGCAGGGATGACCAGCAGGGTCAGCCACCAGGTGCCGTGGGCGGAGTGCGCATCCCTGGCATACCCGGCGGCCAGCGCCAGCCAGGTGCCGGCCCACAACACCATGCGTTCGGCAACCCGCCAGGTTTGGCTGGCCCCAAAAACCCGTTCATAGGCCGCGGCGAAGTGTTGTACAAGCGCCGCCTGGGCGGCCAGCAACCCCGCCAGGAGAACCAGGATCACCCGGGGATCGGCCTGTGCGTAGTCCAGCCCGAACAGCACCGCCAGCAGGAAGAACGCCCGGGCGGCAGCCAGGTTCCAAAGCCGGTGCCGCTCCTCCATCCGGGTGCTAAGCACATAGAAGGCGCTCAGCGGCAGGAAGATCCAGAAGAATTCGCGGCTGCTCAACTCATCCAGCATGACCAGGGAGGCCAGGAACACCAGCGGAGGCAGCAGCCGGTAGCTGCTGGAGAGCGCTTGGTGGAATTGTGAGGCGCGCACGGCCGGGCTGCCGATGACCAGCAGGAGCATTGCCACCGCCAGCACCAACAGGGCCAGCAGGTAGGCCAGTACGCCCTGCTGGAGCACCGCGCCGCCGGACATGGCGGTGGAGATCAGGATCAGCACGGCCAGCCAGGCCAGCACCCGGGAGTGCAGCCGCAAAGAGGCGAAGCCGAACGCGAGGGTGCCCACCACGGAGTAGCCCAACCAGATGCCGGTGGGCGAGGTGTGCAGGGTGTTGTAGGTCGCCAGGGCGCATAGGGGCAACAGCGCCAACCCCGTGCCGGTGAAGGCCGCGGCGGCCGGACGCAGGTTGGGTTGGACCCGGTGGACAATCAATCCCGCGGCATAAAATGCTGCGGCGACAACACACAGGCCCACCAGCTTGGCCACCGGGGCCAGGGCGAAGCTGAGGAAGAGTGCGCCGGCCGCCACCAGCAGCAGCGCGGCAACATACAAGGTGATGTTCACGTTGCGCAGTTCGCGTTCGCGCGCACTCAGCGTCGGGCGGACCGGGGCGCTCGGTGCTGCACTCGTGCGCTGGGGGACGAAATCAATGGCCCGCACCCGGTCGGAGACCTGCCCGCCGCCGGACGCGGGCGTCAGGAACGGAAGCCGAGCGGGCGCAGGATGTTGCCCGGGGGCCGGCACCGGAGGGGAACCGGCTTGGGCATAAGGATGACCCGGCGCGGGCTGCGTGCTGCCGGCTGCAGCGGAGGGCCCCGGCGCCGCGTCC
>NZ_JAVGCZ010000036.1:0-27059 GCF_052928425.1 Glutamicibacter sp. BSL13 | reverse complement strand
CTCCCCGGCGGAGAGCGAATGGTGCTGCAGCAGTTCGTGCAGCAGTGAGGTGCGCGCCTGGTAGAGCAGTTCGCGCTGGTCGCGCCCGGAGAGCCGGGCAATGGTCAGCGTCTGACCGGCGCGTTCGAGCACCAGGGCGGCATTGGCTTCATCCTCCAGCCGGGCCGGCACCACCAGCCGGCCCCAACGGCTCTTGACCGCACCGACCGGGGTCTGCAGCCAGTCCTCGGCCCCGTGGCTGCGCCCGGTGGATTCGGCGTAGGCCACGAACCGCGAGCGGCTGATCCAGTGCTCCAGCACCGAGGCGGCCCCCTGCCCTGCCCCGGCGTGCGCGAGCACCCGGTGGCGGACGTCTTCGAGCACTACCGGGGCCTGCAGCAGTTCGGCGGTGCGCTCCACGATCATGTGTTCATCGGCTTCGCTCAGCGAGAGCTCGGTGAAGATCTCATGCACGTGCCGGGAGAACTCGACCACGCGCAACTGCTCGGCCACCAGCAGCTTGTGGATCACCTCGGTGATCTGCACGAACCGCACCCGCCGACGCAGCCAGATCACCGGCAGCCGGTGTCCGGCCGTGGCCTGTTCAAACAACCCCCGGCACACCTCAGGCTCGGCCGAGTAGTACTCGATCAGCACCCCGGCCGCCCCGGCCCGCTGCAGCTCGTCGAGGAATTCACGCAGCCGCCGTGGGCTGGGTTCCACGTTGCGCAGCGTGCTGAGCACCAGTTCCCCGCCTTCGAGCAGCCCGGCGTTGTCCGGGGATTCGGTGACGTGCACCCAGCGCACCGGACGGTGCAGATCCTGACTGCTCCCGTAGACCACCGGCTCCGCGGCGCGCACCACCTCCAGGTCCAGTACCTGCGCCATTGTCAGTTCACCCACGGCCAACCTTTACAGTTCGATAACTCCTTCAGGTAAATCATGACACGTTGCCTGTGTGGTTCGTCATATTTTTGGCCCATGATGTTTTCAAGAGCACCCGAACGTGCCGGAAAGGACCACCTCGATGACCACCACCATGACCGAAACCCTGCAGCACTGGGTCAACAACGCCGCCTTCTCCGGTGAGGGCCAGAGCCGCACCGGCAAGGTCTACAACCCGGCCACCGGCGAGGTCGCCCGCGAGGTCGCCCTGGCCTCGAAGGCCACCACCGAGGCCGCCATCGCCGCCGCGGCCACCGCCTTCCCGAAGTGGCGCGACACCTCCCTGGCCCGCCGCACCGCCATCATGTTCCGTTTCCGCGAGCTGCTGGCCGAGCGCAAGGGCGAACTGGCCGCCATCATCACCGCCGAGCACGGCAAGGTGCTGGATGACGCACTGGGCGAAGTGGCCCGCGGCATGGAGGTGGTCGAGCTGGCCTGCAACGCCCCCTACCTGCTCAAGGGCGAATACTCGGAAAACGCCTCCACCGGGGTGGACGTGCAGTCGCTGCGCCAGCCCGTGGGCGTCTCGGCGATCATCTCCCCGTTCAACTTCCCGGCCATGGTGCCGCTGTGGTTCTTCCCGGTGGCCATCGCCGCCGGCAACGCCGTGGTCCTCAAGCCCTCCGAGAAGGACCCGACCGCGGCGAACTGGCTGGCCGAGCTGTTCGCCGAGGCCGGGCTGCCCGAAGGCGTGCTGAACGTGGTGCACGGGGACAAGGAGGCGGTGGATACCCTGCTCACCGACGAGCGCATCGCCTCGGTCTCCTTCGTTGGCTCCACCCCGATCGCCCAGTACGTCTACTCGACCGGCACCGCCCACGGCAAGCGGGTCCAGGCCTTCGGCGGGGCGAAGAACCACATGCTGGTGCTGCCCGACGCCGACCTGGATCTGGCGGCCGACATGGCCGTGAACGCCGGCTATGGTGCCGCCGGCGAGCGCTGCATGGCCATCTCCGTGGTCGTGGCCCTGGAGCCGATCGCCGATGAGCTGGTGGCCAAGATCGCCGAACGCTCCAAGAAGCTGCGCGTGGGTGACGGCACCCGCGGCTGCGACATGGGCCCGCTGATCACCGGGGAACACCGCGACAAGGTCGCCGGGTACATCGATGCCGGCGTGGCCGCCGGGGCCGAACTGGTCCTGGACGGGCGAGAGGGTTCCACCGACGCGGACGGTGAGGGCTTCTTCCTGCACCCGACGCTGTTCGACAAGGTCGGCACCGACATGTCCATCTACACCGATGAGATCTTCGGCCCGGTGCTCTCGGTGGTGCGCGTGGAGAGCTTCAACGAGGGCATCGAGCTGATCAACGCCTCGAAGTACGGCAACGGCACCGCGATCTTCACCAACGACGGCGGCGCGGCCCGCCGCTTTGAAAACCAGATCCAGGTGGGCATGGTCGGGGTCAACGTCCCGATCCCGGTGCCGGTGGGCTACCACTCCTTCGGCGGCTGGAAGGCCTCCCTGTTTGGTGATCAGCACGCCTACGGGCCGGAGGGCTTCAAGTTCTTCACCCGCAACAAGGTCGTGACCAAGCGCTGGCTGGATCCCAGCCACGGCGGCATCAACCTCGGCTTCCCGCAGAACGACTAGCGCCGCGCCCCGGCGCACGTCACCCAACGCGTTTCGTTGAGTAAAGGAAAGAACTCATGACCGAACAACTGACCAGCGATCTCTCCGCCGAGCAGATCGCCGCGGGCCGGCGCGCCTACGAGCTGGACAAGGCGCACGTCTTCCACTCCTGGCAGGCCCAGGGCCCGTTCAGCCCGATGACGATCCTGAAGACCGAGGGCTCCCATGTCTGGGACGGCGAGGGGCGCAAGCTCATCGACATCTCCAGCCAGCTGGTGAACACCAACATCGGTCACCAGCACCCCAAGGTCATCGCCGCCATCCAGGAGCAGGCCGCCAAGATCGCCACGATCGCCCCGCAGCACGTCAGCGACGTGCGCTCCGAGGCGGCCCGGCTGATCGCCGAACGCACCCCCGGGGATCTGAACAAGATCTTCTTCACCAATGGCGGGGCGGACGCGGTGGAGCACGCGGTGCGCATGGCGCGGCTGCACACCGGGCGGAACAAGGTGCTTTCGGCCTACCGCTCCTACCACGGCGGCACCCACATGGCGGTGAACATCACCGGGGATCCGCGGCGCTTCGCCTCGGACAAGGCCACCGACGGGGTGGTGCACTTCTTCCCGGCCTACCCGTACCGTTCCTACTTCAACTCCACCACCGAGGCGGAGGAAACCGAGCGGGCGCTGAAGCACCTGGAGGACACGATCATCCTGGAGGGCCCGGGCACCATTGCCGCGCTGATCCTGGAAACGATCCCCGGCACCGCGGGCATCTACCTGCCCCCGCCCGGCTACCTGCAGGGGGTGCGCGAACTGACCCGCAAATACGGGATCGTGTACATCGCCGACGAGGTCATGGCCGGCTTCGGGCGCTCGGGTGAATGGTTCGCGGTGGACCACTGGAACGTCACCCCGGATCTGCTCACCTTCGCCAAGGGCGTGAACTCCGGCTACGTGCCGCTGGGCGGGGTGGCGATCAGCGAACCGATCTTCGAGACCTTCCGCGAGCAGGTCTACCCCGGCGGGCTGACCTACTCGGGGCACCCGCTGGCCTGCGCCGCGGCGGTGGCGACGATCAACGCCATGGAGGACGAGGGCATGATCGCCAACGCCAAGCGGTTGGGCGATGAGATCATCGGGCCACGGCTACGCCAGTTCGCCACCGATCACGCGGCGGTGGGCGAGGTGCGCGGCACCGGGGTGTTCTGGGCGATCGAGCTGGTCAAGAACCGGGCCACCCGAGAACCGCTGGCCCCCTACGGGGGCAGTTCGCCGCAGATGAACGAGGTGGTCACCGCGGCGAAGTCCGCCGGCCTGCTGCCCATGGCCAACTTCAACCGGCTGCACGTCGTGCCGGCGATGAACATCCCCGACGAGGTGCTCATCGAGGCACTGGACCGGCTGGAACAGGCCCTCATCGTGGCCGACCGCTTCGTCGAGGAATAGACGCAAAATCCGGCACAGCCCGGAAAAACACCGCGGTCCGGGTCCCCGGCAGGCCAGGGACCCGGACCGCGGTGCTGTTCCCGGCGTGGAGGCAACCCTTGACAGGGTGATCCGCTGCACTAGATTTGGACCATGGATGCACGGACATACGCTGAGGTGGACTACCTCACCCCGATGATGCATCTGGGGATCGCGGGCATCCTGGTGGTCTTTGGCATTCCGCTGCTGCTGCACGGGCTGTTCCGCCGACGCCGGTTCAGCCGGTTGCGCGACGGGGAACAGACGTGGAAGGCCCGCTCCTCCATCCGTATCGAGCTGCTCACCGGCGGTGTGGCGCTGCTGATCGCGGCCGTCTTTGGCGCCCTGTCGTGGAACGGCTACGAGCGCTCAACTCGCCACCTTGAGGCGAACATCGTCCAGCGCTACCACCCCAGCAGCTTCGAACTGGGCTACTGGAACGGCTCCTGGGCCACCATCGACATCACCTTGCCCGACGGCACCCGCTTCCCGGAGAGCATCGTGATGCTGCGCGCCGGCAGCGAACCGTTCATTGAGGACATCTGGTACCACCACAACCCCAAGCCCTGAACCTGGCCCCACCCCGGTTTCGGCCCCGCCGCACCGCACGTTAACGGCCACCGGCGCCGGACACGGTTTCCCGTGACCGGCGCCGGTGGGCGCAGCCTGGCGCTAGCTCTTGATGATCTGCGGCTGGGCCAGGGACTTCAGCCCGTCCAGGCCGAACTCCAGCCCGTAACCGGACTGCTTGGCCCCGCCGAACGGCACCCGCGGGTCAATGGTGCCGTGCGAGTTGATCCACACGGTGCCGGCCTGCAGCTGCGCGGCGACCTCCTGGGCCTTGGCCTTGTCGGCGGACCAGACCGAGGCGCCCAGGCCCACCTCCAGCGAGTTCGCCAGCTCGATCGCCTCCTGCACGTCCTTGACCTTCACGATCGGCAGGGCCGGGCCGAACTGCTCCTCGGTGACCAGGCGGTTCTGCGGGTCGATGTCCGCCACCAGGGTGGTGGGGTAGAAGTAGCCGGCCGCCTGCCCATCCGGGTTGGCGCCCAGCAGCACCCGCGCCCCGGAGTCCACCGCATCCTGCACCAGGTCCGCGACGATGTCGTACTGGGCCTTGTTCTGCAGCGGGCCGAGCACGTTCTGCTCCTCCAGGCCCACCCCCATCGGCATCTTCCCGGCGACCTCAACCAGCGCGTCGCACACCTGGTCGTAGATCGCCTCGGGCACGTAGAGGCGCTTCAGGGCCGCGCAGGTCTGCCCGGTGTTGATGAAGGCTCCCCAGAACAGGTCCTCGGCCACCGCTGCCGGGTCCACGTCCGGCAGCACCACGCCGGCGTCGTTGCCGCCCAGTTCCAGGGTCAGGCGCTTGACCGTGTCCGCGGAGGAGCGGATGATCGCCTTGCCGGTGCGGGTGGAGCCGGTGAACATGATCTTGGCGATCTGCGGATGGCTGGAAAGCTTCTCCCCCACCTCACGCCCGCCGGGCACCACGTGCAGCACGCCCTGGGGCAGCACCTGGTTGATCACGTGCACCAGGGCCACCACCGACAGCGGGGTGTACTCGCTGGGCTTCATCACCACGGTGTTGCCCATGCGCAGGCTCGGGGCCAGCTGCCAGATTGAAATCATCATCGGCCAGTTCCACGGGCCGATCGCGCCCACCACGCCCAGCGCCCGGTAGTGCTTGACGGCCAGGGTCTGCCCGTCATCGACCACGACCTCCGGCTCCACCTCATAGGCGGTGGCGGCGCGCAGCCAGCCCACCGCCCCGCCGACCTCGAAGCGGGCGTTCGGCCCGTTCAGCGGCTTGCCCTGCTCCCGGGAGAGCAGTTCGGCCAGCGCCTCGGCGTTGGCTTCGATGGCGTCGGCGGCAGCGTTCAGCAGGCGCTTGCGCTCCTCATGGCCCAGGGCGTCCCAGCCGGGCTGGGCGGCCCGGGCGGACTCGACGGCGGCGTCCAGGTCAGCGGCGGTGCCTTCGGCCACGCGGCCCACCAGCTCCCCGGTGGCCGGGTCGTGGACCTCGGTGCCCCCGGAGGCCGGCTGGATCGCGGCCAGCAGCTGCTCGGCGTTCGCGTACTGTACTTCGGTGTTGGCGGTAGTCATTGCTAACTCCTTCGACTCGGTCTGTTGCGGGCCCTGGATCGGGTGATCCCGCAGGTGGGCCTTGGTTCAATCATGCCAGCGGCGCACCGGGAGGACAGGCACCCGGTGCGGGCGGTGCCGGCGGTACGAGGTGGTGGCGGCCGGCCGGGGCCTAGCCGCGGTGGGCCGGCACCTCATCGCGGGCCGGGTCGTGCTGGTCCTGCCGGGAACGGCGGGCGATCAGGGCGATCAGGAAGCCGAGCACCCCGGGCAGCAGCACCACGGCCTGCAGCACGTACTGCAGCGGCCCGGCCTCCTCCATCCCGATCAGCACATCGAAGTTCACCACGATCTGGGTGAACACATAGCTCAAGGCGATCCCCGCGGCGATCGGGGCGATCACCCTGGTCAGCAGCGAGGCCTCAATGCGCCGGCGGGCGAAGTAACCGACCACCGCGAAGGAGGTCAGCGCCATCAGCAGCACCAGCCCGTAGGCCCCGGAATTGGTCATCCAGGTGAACATGGTCAGCACGATGAACATCGGATCCTTGCCGGTGGAGATCACGGCGAACACCGCGATCACCAGCAGCGCCAGCACCGACTGGGCCAGCGAGCCGGCCAGCGGGGCCTGGGTGCGGGCCGAGGTGCGGGCCAGGACCCGGGGCAGCGCGCCGCCGCGGCCCATCGCGTAGAAGTATCGGGCCACCACGTTGTGGAAGGCCAGCAGCGCGGCGAACAGGCTGGTGATGAACAGCAGGTTGGCCAGGTCGATGAACCAGCCCGGCGCATGGCTGGCCAGGAACACGAAGATCAGATCCGGGCCGTGCTCCTGGGAGGCGCCCACCACCTGGTCCGGCCCCAGGGCCACCAGCACCGCCCAGGAGGACAGGGCGTAGAAGCAGGCGATGATGCTCACCGCGATGATGGTGGCCAGCTGCGCGGTGCGCTTGGGGTCCTTGACCTCCTGGTTGTAGATCGTGCCGGACTCAAAGCCCATGAACGCGGCAATCGAGAACGCGAGCACCGCGCCGATGCCGGGCATGAACAGGTCCCCGGTGGCAAAGCCGGTGCTGCTGACCCCCTGCGGGGACTGGGCCACGGCCACCACGTCGAAGATGATCACCACCAGGAACTCCAGGCCCACCACGATGCCCAGCACCTTGGCGGAGAAGTCCACCCGGTTCACCCCCAGCATGGCCACCAGCGCCCAGGCGACCAGGGCGCACACCCACCACGGGATCGCGGTGCCCAGCACCGCGTTGACGAAGGAGGCCGCGGCGAAGCCGAACAGCCCGTAGATGCCGATCTGCATCAGGTTGTAGCTGACCACCGCCACCATCGCCGCACCCACCCCGGCCGGCTTGCCCAGCCCCTGGGCGATGTAGGCGTAGAAGGCGCCGGCGTTGCTCACGTGCCGGCTCATGGCGGTGTAGCCGATGGCGAACACCAGCAGGATCGCCCCGAGCACGACGAAGGACAGGGGCACCCCCAGCAGCCCGGTGACGGCGAAGTTGGTGCTCACCCCGCCGGCGACCACCGTCAGCGGCGCGCTGGCCGCGATGATCATGACAACGAGGGCCGGCACGGTCAAGGTGCGCTGTTCGATACCCATTGGTTTTCCCCATTCCAAACGATGACCATCCCAGCATCTGTGATGGGCGCCGCAGGTGTCTTGGCATTGCGCGCACACCACTTGGCATCGGGTGCAGACCTGGCCTGTGGGCGGTGAAAATCCGGGAGCGGCGCGGCGGGCCCTAGCCGGCGAGCTGCTGCCGGTAGCGGCTGGGACTCACCCCGTGGTGGGCGGCAAAGGCCCGGGCGAAGCCGGCCGCATCGGGCAGGCCCACCCGCGCGCCGATCGCCTGGATCGGCACCTGGACCAGCATTGGGTCCGTCAGCAGTTCGGCGGCCAGTTCCATGCGCTGGTGGCGGATCAGGGCGCCGACCGGCCGGGGCTCGGCGGCGAACAAGGCGTGCAGGCTGCGCACCGAAAGGTAGTGCGCGGCGGCGATGCTGCCCGGGCACAGCGCCGGATCGGCCAGCCGGGTTCGGATGTACGCCTGGATGCGCTGGCGTTGGCGCTGCTGGTCCCCGGCGGGGCTGGCCGGGGTCAGCACCCCGCCCAGCGCCGTGGCCAGCAGGTCCGAGGCGTTGCGCGCCAGCGGCGCGCCGCCGTGTTCATCCCACTGGTCCAGGTGCTCGCCCAGGTGGTGCAGCAGCGGGGTGACGGTGCCGGCCAGCGGATGGCGTCCGTCCAGCTTCACGGCGGTGATCTGGTGGACCTGCTCCTGGGGCAGGCGGAACTGCTCGTGCGGGATCATGACCACCATGGTGGTCGCCTCGCGTTCGAAGGCCAGCGAATAGGGCCGCTGGGTGTCGTAGATGGCCAGTTCCCCGGGGGCCAGCAGCACCTGGCGCCCGTCCTGGACCAGCAGCCCATGCCCGGTCAGCTGCAGTGAAACCTTGAAGTACTTCCCGTCCCCGGCCGCCGCCAGCGGTTCGGTGCGCTGCACGGCGTGGGGCTTGGCACTGATGCGCATCATCCCGATCCCGCCAAGCATGTTCGTGGCCAGGCTGGCGCGGAACCGGCCGGAGGACACCGCTTCGCTGCGCAGCGGGACGAAGGACTGGGAGACCAGGTCCGACCAGGCGGTGTGCGAATCCACGTGCTGAAACTGGTACATCCCTCTCCTCCCGGCGCCGGCACCGCCCCTGTAGTGCGCGTCACGTTGAATGTACGGCAGATTTTCGTCGCTGTCACCTGCTCCCGCTGCGCCAGGGGGGCTAATGCAGGGATTCGAGGAGGTAGTCCAGCTGCGCCAGCAGCTGCTGGCGCGAGTTGCCCGCATGGTCCAGCACGGCGGTGATCTGCGCCCCGAGCAGGAAGGTCATCAGCGCATTGCGCGCCACCTCCACGCGCTGCGGGTCCAGGCCCGGCACCTGGTGCAGCCAGCCATCGAGCTGGCGGCGCCAGTCATCCATGGAGTTTGCGTTCAGCTGCGCCATCTTCTCATCCTGCAGGGCCACGTGCCAGAAGTGGATGACCACCCGGGACTCGTCGCGGCGCTCCTCATCCAGCGGCAGCACCTCGGCGGCGAAGGCGCGGATGGCAGCCATTCCCGCCAGGCCGCGGGTGGTGCGGGCGATGCGCCGCCCGGTGGAGTTGAACACGAAGTTGAACGTGGCCGAGAGCAGCGAGTTGCGGGTGGGGAAGTACGGTTTGAGCCCCCCGTTGGCGTAACCGGCCGCGGCGGCCAAATCACGCAGGTTCAGCTTGTCGAAGCCCTGCTGGGCAATGAAGCGCCAGGTGACTTCGATGATTTCGCGGCGGCGCTGCTCATGGTCAACGATCTTGGGCATGTCACCAGTCTAGGGCCGGGGCAGAAATATCCCGTGACCCCTTGTGAAGCACTCCACAAATCCGTATTCTCTACACGTAGAGAATTAAAAGTGTTTCGCTTCACACCCCCTGGAAGGTTGCATCACATGAAGACTCGCACCGTGGACTACACCCTGCTGGGCGCCGAGGAAATCGCCGCCGCCCGCCGGCTGCTGCAGGAGAACAACCTGTTCACCGCCTCCACCCGCATCGCCTACCTGGGCCTGGAGGACCCGAACCCGCAGGCCCCGGCCCGCCGGGTGCGGGTCATGCTCATGGATTCGGCGCTGAATGAGCCCAAGGACGTGGTGCTGGACCTGACCCGCAACGAGATCGAGCAGGTCACCGAGATCGACGCGGCGGCCGTGGGGCAGCTGCCGGTGCTGGAGGAGGAGTTCGAAAAGGTCGAGGCCATCGTGGCCGCGGACGAAGGCTGGATCCAGGCGCTGGCCAAGCGCAACCTCACCGTCGAGCAGGTGCGCGTCGCGCCGCTGTCCGCCGGCGTCTTTGAGTACCCGGAGGAATCCGGGCGGCGCATCCTGCGCGGGCTGGCCTTCCGCCAGGACTTCGCCGAGGACTCGGCTTGGGCCCACCCGGTGGACGGGCTGGTCGTCTACATCGACACCGTCGCCGGCAAGGTGGACCAGATCCTGGACTTTGGACCGGTGGACATCCCGGCCGACCACGGCAACTACACCGACCCCGAGCTCACCGGCCCGATCCGCGACACCCAGAAGCCGCTGCTGATCACCCAGCCGGAGGGCCCCAGCTTCACCGTCACCGACGGCAACCACGTCGAGTGGGAGAAGTGGAGCCTGGATGTGGGCTTCGACATGCGCGAGGGCCTGGTGCTGTACAACATCGCCTTCGACGACAAGGGCCAGCGCCGACGCATCCTGGACCGCGCCTCGATCGCCGAGATGGTCGTGCCCTATGGCGACCCCTCCCCGGTGCGCAGCTGGCAGAACTACTTCGACACCGGCGAATACCTGATCGGACGCATGGCCAACTCCCTGGAACTGGGCTGCGACTGCCTGGGCGAAATCCACTACATCTCCCCGGTGGTGGCCACCGCCGACGGCGAGGCCCGCACCATCCACAACGGCATCTGCATGCACGAGGAGGACTCCTCGATCCTCTCCAAGCACTCCGATGACTGGTCGGGGGTGAAGTACACCCGACGCAACCGCCGCCTGGTGATCAGCTTCTTCACCACCGTGGGCAACTACGACTACGGCTTCTACTGGTACCTGTACCTGGATGGCACCATCGAATTCGAGGCCAAGGCCACCGGCATCGTGTTCACCTCCGCAATGCGCGACGAGCGCTTTGCCTCGGAGATGGCCCCGGGCCTGGGGGCCCCGTTCCACCAGCACATCTTCGGCGCCCGGCTGGACTTCGCGCTGGATGGCGGGCCGAGCCAGGTCATCGAGGAGGAGGCGGTGCGCCTGCCGATCAGCAAGGAGAACCCGCGCGGCAACGCGTTCAGCCGCAGCCACACGGTGCTGTCCACCGCCAAGCAGGCGGTGCGCGATGCGAACATGCCCGCCGGGCGCTCCTGGGTGGTCACCAACCCGGAATCGAAGAACTACCTGGGCAAGCCGGTGGGCTTCAAGCTGCACCCGCAGGGCCTGCCCACCCTGCTGGCCGCCGAGGGCTCCTCGATCCACAAGCGCGCCACCTTTGCCTCCAAGGCGCTGTGGGTCACCAAGCGCGAGGCCGGGCACCGCTACCCCACCGGCGACTTCGTGAACCAGAACCCGGGCGTGGAGGGGATCAACGACTGGATCGCCGATGACCACAGCGTGGACACCCAGGACATCAGCCTGTGGCACACCTTTGCGCTGACCCACTTCCCGCGCACCGAGGACTGGCCGATCATGCCGGTGGACTCGGTCGGGTTCAAGATCCGCCCCGAGGGCTTCTTTGACCGCTCCCCGGTGCTGGATGTGCCCGAGCCGGTCAAGCACGGCTGCTGCTCCAGCGGTGAGGCCGAGTGCTGTGGCGGCGGAAACTAGGCGCACCGCGGGCACCTGGGTGCTGGCCGGCGGCGCCGCGGCGCTGGCGGCCGCCCACGTGCTGATGCTGCTGGCCCTGCCCCACTCTCCAGGCTGGGTCATCGCCCTGGGTGTGATGACCCTCTGGTGCCTGAAGTGTTCGGTGGACGCCCTGCGCACCGGGCAGCTGCTGGGGCTGCTGCTGATGAGCGCGGCCATGGGCATTGCGCACGTCGTGATGGTGCTGGGCCTGCCGCTGGGGCACGCCGGACACGCGGCGCATGCCGCGGCTTCCGGCGGCCATGCGGACGGGCACCTGTGGATGCTGGTGATCGCGCTGGCCGAATTCACCCTCATGTTCGGCTGCGCCCTGGGGATCAGCGCCGGGCGCCGGGTCCGCGGTTCCACCGCGGCCCGCAACGCCGCCGGGTGCGCCGTGGCGCACCGCAGCACCCGGAGCGCGCGCGCCGTCCCGGCGGCCGCGCCCCTGGTGCCCTCCGGGTCTTGACAGTCTGCCGGCCACCGCGGTTGAATGTGTAATGAATCACATTCACTACACATTCAACCGTGATCCTTGTGGGGAAGAGGGATAAGCGTGGCCAGCCTCCGGCTCCCACTGAGCACCCCTCCCCCGCTGCGACCACACTGGTCATCCCACCACTTCCAACGCTGGCGATGAATGGGCCCGCCTTCGCCCACCCGTTCACCGACCTCGACAAGGGATGACCTGCCCGTGACCGCCACCCCATCCACCCCCGCCACCGGCCCGCTGAGCTTTGATCGGCATGAGGCCGAAATCGACCCCGACCGCATCCGCCGGTCCCTGGCCGGGGCCCGGCACACGTCCTATTGGCTCGACACCCCGCTGCGCCCGGACCCGCACCCGGCCCTGGACGGTCCCGCCTCCTGCGACCTGCTGGTCATCGGCGGAGGCTACACCGGGTTGTGGACCGCCCTGCAGGCCAAGGAGCGCGACCCGCAGCGCAGCGTCATCCTGCTGGAGGCCGAACGCATCGGCTGGGCCGCATCGGGACGCAACGGCGGGTTCTGCGAGGCCTCCCTGGTGCACGGCGAATCCAACGGCGAACAGCACCTGCCCCGGGAGAACGCCCGGCTCACCGAGCTCGGTGAGGAAAACCTGCTGGAGCTGCTGGAGACCATCTCCCGCTACAACATGGACGTGGAGCTGATCAAGGACGGCATCCTCACCGTGGCCACCGAGGACCACCAGGTCCCGTGGCTGCGCGAGGAGCACGCGGCACACCCCGACACGCTCTACCTGGGCCCCGATCAGGTGCGCGGCTGGATCAACTCCCCGGACTTCAAGGCCGGACTGTACAGCGAAACCGACGGGGTGCTCGTGCACCCCGCCAAGCTGGCCTGGGAGCTGGCCCGGGTGTGCGACGAGATGGGGGTGCAGATCCACGAGCACACCCGCGCCGAAGCGCTGGCCCCGGTGGAGGGCGGCCTGCGCGTGCTGACCCCCAGCGGACAGGTTGAGGCCGAACGCGTCGCCCTGGCCACCAACGCCTTCCCCTCGCTGCTGGCCCGGCACCGGCTGCACACCATCCCGGTCTACGACTACGCGCTGATGACCGAACCGCTCAGCCCCGGGCAGCGGGCGGCGCTGGGCTGGGAGAAGCTGGTGGGCCTGTCCGACATGAACAACCGCTTCCACTACGTGCGCCCCACCATTGACGCCGAGGGCGGTTTCCGGCTGCTCTACGGCGGCTACGACGCGCTCTACCATTTCGGCGGGCGGATCCGCTCCAGCTACGACCGCTCCGAGGCGACCTTCGAAAAGCTGGCCGCCCACTTCCTGGGCAGCTTCCCGCAGCTGGGCCAGGTGCGCTTCTCCCACGCCTGGGGCGGGGCGATCGACACCTGTTCACGCTTCTTCGCATTCTTCGACAGCGCCTACGGCGGGAAGGTGGCCTACTCGGCCGGCTACACCGGCCTGGGGGTGGGGGCCACGCGCTTTGGGGCGAAGGTGATGCTGGACCTGCTTTCGGGGAAGCCGACCGAGCTGACCGGACTTGAGATGGTGCGCCGCAAGCCGATCCCGTTCCCGCCCGAACCGGCCGCCTGGCTCGGGGTGAAGCTGATGACCGGCCAGCTGGCCCGCGCCGACCGCAACCAGGGCCAACGCTCCCTGTTCCTGAAGGCCATGGACAAGCTCGGCATGGGTTTCGACTCCTAGAACTTCGCGCCGGCACCGGCCCGCGGCCGGACCCATTAACGACCACCCCCAGGAAAGGGACCCCAGATGCACAGCTACGACTTCCCCCACGGCCACCAGTTCATCAACGGCGCCTGGCGCCGCGGCGGCGGCCAGCGGGTGGAGCGGATCAATCCCGCCACCGGCACCGTCCTGGAAACCATCGACTACGCCAGCGCCGAGGACGTGGAGGATGCGGTGCGCGCGGCCCACACCGCCTTCGGGTCCTGGTCGCGGCTGACCCCCGCCGAACGCTCCGGGCACCTGCTGGCGCTGGCGCGCGAACTGGAATCCCGGGCCGAACTGCTGGCCGCGGTGGAAACCGCGCAGACCGGCAAGAGCATCCGCATGTCCACCGAGTTCGACGTGCCCGGCTCCATCGACAACGTGAACTTCTTCGCCGGGGCGGCGCGCCACCTGCAGGGCCTGGCGGCCGGGGACTACGCCGGAAACTCCACCTCAATGGTGCGCCGCGAGCCGGTCGGGGTCATCGGTTCGATCTGCCCCTGGAACTACCCGCTGCAGATGGCCGCGTGGAAGATCCTGCCGGCGATCGCCGCCGGGAACACCATCGTGCTCAAGCCCAGTGAGCTCACCCCCGGCACCACGCTGCTCTTCGCCGAGGCCGCCCACGCCGCCGGGCTGCCGGCCGGGGTGATCAACGTGGTGGTCGGTCCGGGGCCGAGCGTGGGTGAACAGCTCGTGGGCCACCGGCTGGTGCGGATGAGCTCCTTCACCGGTTCCACCGCGGTGGGCCGGCGCATCATGGCCCTGGCCGCGGAAACCGGCAAGCGGGTGCACCTGGAACTGGGCGGCAAGGCCCCGTTCGTGGTGTTCGACGACGCGGACCTGGAGGCCGCGGCACACGGCGCGGTGGCCGCCTGCACCATCAACGCCGGGCAGGACTGCACGGCCGCCACCCGCGCCTACGTGCACAGCTCGGTCTTCGAGGCGTTCACCGCCCGGGTCACCGAGCTGATGGAAACCATGGTGGTGGGAGATCCCACGGACCCGGACACGGACATGGGGTCCCTGATCAGCGACACCCACCTGCGCCGGGTCGCCGCCATGGTGGACCAGGCGCTCGCACAGGGCGCCACGGTGCGCACCGGCGGAACCCGGCTGCCGCGCCCCGGCTCATTCTTCCCTCCAACGCTGATCACCGGGGCCCGGCAGGATTCGGCGATCGTGCAGCAGGAGGTGTTCGGCCCGGTGCTGGTCGCCCTGCCCTTTGACACGGACAATGAGGCGATCACCCTGGCGAACGACACCCCCTATGGCCTGGCGGCCAGCGCCTGGACGCGGGATGTGAACCGGGCCCTGCGCGCCGCGGCGGAGATCGAGGCAGGCTGTGTGTGGATCAACGAGCACATCCCGATCATCTCCGAGATGCCGCACGGCGGCTACAAGGCCTCGGGGCAGGGCAAGGACATGAGCCAGTACTCCTTCGACGAGTACACGAACATCAAGCACGTGCTGCTCTCCCACGAACGGGCCGCGCACCGCCCGTGGCAGGACACGGTGTTCCGCCAGCGCTAGGAGCCGCAGACCAGCCGGCGCAGCAGCTCGGTGGCCTGCCCCGGGGTGGTGGTGGCGAAGAAGTAGCTGGCCAGCTCCTGCTGCCCGGCACTGCCGGCCCGGCCCAGTTCCAGGACCCGCTCGGCCAGGTCCTGGCCCGCCGCCGCGGAGCCCAGCAGCTGGTCGGCCGGCAGCCGGCGGGTCAATTCGCAGTCCTGGCTGCCAACCGCCAGCAGCGGCACATTCAGCGCGATCGCGTCATAGGCCATCGCCGAGATGTCGCAGATCGCCACGTCGCTTTCGGCCAGGGACTGGCCGGGGTCGGCGACTGGGTCCAGGTGCGCAGCGTACTCCCGGCGCAGCCCGGCCAGCAGCTTGCCCACCTGCGCCGAGGTGTCCCCGGTCTTCGGGTGCGGCCTGAAGCGCAGCTCAATGCGCTCGTCCCCGGCCAACGCCTCCAGCAGTTGGACGCCATGGGTTTCCAGCGAGGAGTAGCCCATCGCCTTCGAATCGCCCTCCCAGGTGGGGGCGTAGAGCACCCGCAGCCGGCGCAGCCCGGTGGTGCGGGTAATCCCATCCAGCTGTGGGCGCCCGATCGGCACCAGCGCGGCCGGGTCAAAGCGCGGGATGTGCGCCCTGATGCGCTCGATGGCCGCCGGCCCGGCCACCGCCACCCGGTCGTAGGCCTTGAGCTGGTTGGAGACCATGGAGATCTTCTCGCTCTCCCCATGGTTCAGGTGCACGTGCAGCGGGCCGTTCATCCGCAGCATCGTGAAGTTGCCCTGTGCGTTGTTCACGTAGCAGATGGTCCTGGTCCCGGCCTTGGCCAGGCGCTGCTCGACCTGTTCCATGGAGCGGGAGAAGAACACCGGCAGCCCGGTCATCTGAAGCAGCTGGCGGGCGGTGAGCGCGTTCATCACCACGATTCCGATCCGCGCCCCGGATTCGGCCAGGGCCTCGAAGGGACGCAGCCACACCTGCAGCTGGTAGATCTGGCTGGGCGGTTCGGAGAAGAACAGGACCGTGTGCGTCTGGCGCAGTTCCCGGTGCTGGGCGTTGATGCTGCGGCGCACCGCCGGTTCGGCGGCCAGGGCTCGGGCCCGGCCCACGGCCAGGCGCAGTTGTCGGGTGATCAGGGACATGGCTTAAGTCTACGGAACCACCGCGCCCGCCCTGCCCGGCGCGCCACGGGCCGGCTTGGCCGCCGGCTCGACCGCCGGTTCGGCGGGCTCCTGCGCTATTTGCCTGCCGCGGCGGCCAGGTCATCGACCTGGGCGCCCATCCAGCCGACGTAGTCCTCATCCGGGCCCATGGTCTCGGCGAAGTCGACCACCGGCACCGAATGGGCCTCGGCGGTGGAGCGGATCGCGACGCTGTCGTGCCCCTCGGTCTGGATGTTGTAGGCCAACAGGTCAATCTGTCCGTCGGCGAGCGCATCGTTCATCTTCTTCAGGGTCTGCGGCGGGATGTCGCCGCCGGCCTCGACCGCTTCGCTCAGCCCCTGCGGGGTGGCGTCGTGCATCCCGGCGTCCTTCAGCAGGTAGAAGGGCACCGGCTCGGTCATCGCAAAGCTCTTGCCGTCCAGCCCGGCGGCCGCCGCCCGGTCCTTCAGTTCCTGCAGCTCGGTGCTGAACTGCTCGGCGTTGGCCTGGAACTGCTCGGCGTGCTGCGGGTCGAGTTTGCCGAACTCGCTGGCCAACCGCTCCCCCAGGGCCTGCATCGAGTCCAGGTCGAACCAGACGTGCTCGTTGTACCCGGCATGCTGGTGGCCCTCATGCCCGCCATGCTCGTGCTCGTGCTCGTGCTCTCCCTGTTCATCGTGCCCGGCCTCGGCGCTCGCTTCGACGGCCTCGGGCGAGGTGTCCACGGCGTGGATCTGCTGGGCCACCTGTTCGGAGGGCATTGAGGAGATCAGCTGGTCCATGAAGGCGTCGTAGCCGCCGCCGTTGGCCAGCACCACCTCGGCCTTGGAAATGGTCAGCTTGTCCCGTGCGGTGGGCTCATAGGAGTGCGGGTCCTGGGCCGGGGAGGAGATGATCTCGGTGGCCTGCACGCGGTCGGCGCCGATGCGCTGGGCAATGTCACGGTAGACGTTGGTGGTGGCGACCACCTCAATGGCATCGGGGTTCTGCTGCTCCTGCGGGGACTGTGCGCTGCCCTGGGCGCACCCGGCCAGGATCAGTGCGCCCACCGGCAGCAGCAGAAGCGTCGGGGTCAGGTGGCGTGCGGTCACGGGCGGCTCCATTCCAAAGAATCACTAATGAGAACTATTCTACATTAATGTGAGAATGGTTCGCACCAGCGGTTTCGGCGCCGGCTCGCCGGGCCCGCGGCAGGGTCCCATGGGCTCCCCCGGTTCCGGTGGCCTTGACCACCAGCACGGCGATCAGCGTGGTCACCGGGATCGCCAGCACCAGCCCGATCGAGCCAATCAGGATGCGGATAACCTCCTCGGCCATCGACCCGGTGCTCAGCGTGCTGCCCACCCCCTGGTTGCTCAGCGCCGCGATCGCCAGGATCGGCAGCGCCGCCCCGGCGTAGGCGAAGGCGATCGTGTACACGGTGGAGGCGATGTGGTCCCGCCCGATGCGCATCCCCTTGGCGAACAATTCGCCGGCCGTGGCCCGCGGCGCGGCCTCGGCCAGCTCCCAGACGGTGGCGGACTGGGTGATGGTCACGTCGTTGAGCACCCCCAGCCCGCCGATCAGCAGCCCGCAAATCAGCAGCCCCGTTAACGACACCTGCGGCGCCACCGTGGACAGGGTCATCGCGTGCTCATCGGTGGCCCCGGTCAACGCCGCCGCATCGGTCAGCCACACGGCCAGCCAGGCGGTGACGCCCAGCCCGAAGAGGGTGCCCAGCAGCGCCGTGGAGGTCTTCGCGTTCAGGCCGTGGGCAAAATACAGCGCCCCGAACATGATCACCGTGGAACCCACCAGCGCCACCAGCACCGGGTTCTGCCCCTCCAGCAGGGCCGGGACCATGAACATCATCATGAACGCCACCCCGCCCAGCAGCCCGATCAGTGCCCGCCCGCCACGCCACCCGGCGACCAGCACCACCACCAGCGCGTAGGCCAGGGCCAGCAGGACCATCGGGGTGGTGCGCACGAAATCGACGAAGACATAGGGCACCGCCTCGGTGCTGGCCCCCGCCAAATCCAGGTAGCGCACCCGATCCCCGGAACCCACATCCCGGGAGCTGAGCGTTTCGGGCGGCACCTCCAGCTGGATCTCCGCCCCGCCGCCGTCGGGCATCACGTAGGTGACCGGGCACTGCAGCTCCTTGCCGCCCACCTCGTCCAGCCCCTGGCTGGAGGGGCAGATCTGCGACTCGGTGCGGGTGACCGTGCCGGTGGACATCTGCACCGACCCGCTGGTGTCCATCGGGCCGCTGAGCGCGAAGCGATCGTAGTTTCCCTGGGGCCACAGCACGATCACCATCACCAGCGCAATGGCTCCCACCGGCGCCAGCAGCGCCCAGAGGATGATCGAGGCGCGCTTGCGGCGCCGGGGATCCAAGAGGATCTGCGAATGTTCGTGATGGTGATGGCCCACGTGCCTGCCTTTGTCGTCCTGCCCGAGATGGGCCGCTGCGTGCCCGGATGTCGTGGCACCACATCGAAGACGATGCGCAATGGTGCCCGCACCAGTGTAGCCAGCGCGCCGGGGCCAGGGCAGCGGCGAATCGCACAACGCCCCGCGTGCGGCGCCGTCCGCGGGGATGAGCAAACAAATCCACCCAAAGGTTCATGGGTTTACCCCACCGCACCAGCGAGAATTGCCTTATGACCAGCCAGCCAGAACGCGTTGAGCCTTCGCCTTCCCCCGCGGGCGGCGATCCGCAGACCGAACCCCGCTACGCCTTCCACCGCCTGATGCGCCGCGACCGGCAGTACCGGTGGTGGCGGCCGCTGGCGGTGGGCGGCACCACCCTGGGCTTCTATCTGGCGCTCACGGTCCTGATCGTCATCGCCATGATCGCGATGATGCTGGCCTCCCCCACCGCGTGGATGGACACCGGCACCGGCGACCCGTTGGCGGCCAGCGAGGAACTGGCACTGGACATGAGCAATCCCTCGGATTTCATCCTGACCATGCTCTCGCTCATCCTGCTGATCCCGGCCTGCTTCTTCGCCTACCTGCTGCTGGGCCCCAAGCCGGTGGGCCTGCTGTGGTCGGTGACCGGCAGGCTGCGGTTCCGCTGGCTGGCGGTGTGCCTGGGTGCGGCGCTGGGGGTGTACCTGCTCTACTTTGGCGGCGGGCTGCTGCTGGAAAGGATCGGGGTGCTGCCCTCCGCGCCGGTGCCCGCCCAGAGCGTGCCCGATTCCCCGGTGCTGATGGTGATCCTGGTGCTGCTGCTGGTGCCGTTCCAGGCACTGGCCGAGGAGTACCTGTTCCGCGGGATGCTGATGCAGATCATCGGCGGCTGGCTGAAACATCCGCTGTTCGCGATCCTGCTGCCCCTGCCGTTGTTCGTCTTCGGGCACCTCTACGACGTCTACGGCCTGCTGGATGTGGCGGCCTTCGCGCTGGCCGCCGGCTATCTCACCTGGCGCACGGGTGGGCTGGAGGCGGCCATCGGAATGCACGTGGTGAACAACGTGCTGCTGTTCCTGATGGGCGCGGCCGGGCTGATGGACATGAACGCCACCGAGGGATCCCTCGCGGCCCTGCTGCCCTCACTGGTGCTGACCGCGGTCCTGACCTTCCTGCTGGTGCGCCTGGCCGATCGTTTCGGCGTGCAGCGCACCGCCGGGCCGGCTCCGCTGCCGCCGCAGCCGCAATACCTGGTGCCGTGGTCAACCGGCGGTCACCCGCATTTCCCGCAGTACCACCAGCAGCAGTACCCGGGGCAGCAGTACCCGGTGCCGGGGCACCCGGCCCCGGGGAACTACCCGTCGGGCCATGCCCCGCACCCCGGGCACCCCACGGGCGCCTATTGGGCGCCGCCGGCCGAACAGCTTCCGCCGTACCCGAACCCACCGCAGCAGGGACCGGGCGCTGCGGGGCAGGGAACCGATAACCCGCCGGAGCAACAGCCCGGCGGCTAAGCGCCGCCCCTGACGCCCCGGTCGGCGGCGGGCAGGGAAAAGGCGTGAGCATTGGGTAATGCTCACGCCTTGGGACTAGTGGGATCAGTGGTTGTTGCGCGGCCAGCGCAGCAGGGCAGCGATGCCCACCCCGTTGGGCAGCAGCCCGTCGGGGACGTAGCGGATGGTCGCATCGGTCAGCGCGGTGGCCCGCAGCAGCACCTCAGGCGCCGGCCATTGGCCGATGACCAGTTCGGCGTGGTTCGGATCATCCTCCACCGCCACCCAGGGTTCGGCGCTCAGGGCCCGCAGCGTGTGCTCATCCTGGTACTGGCTGACCAGGATCGTGTCGGCCTGCGCCTGCTGCAGGGCCTCCACCACCTCGTTGATGCCCAGGGCCAGGTTCGCCCGCGAGTTGCCCGAGTTGTCCGCCACCCGCTGGGAGAGGGTCTCCAGCTCGGTCGCGGTCACGGTGTCCACCAGCTTGCGGATTTCCGCGTCCACGGCGTTGCGGTCGGCCCCGCCGGTGCGGGTATTGGCCTCCAGCATGGCCACCAGGGGCTGCAGCGAGGAGTGCACATAGTCGCGCACCATCTCCCGGGATTTCACATCCCCGGAGATCACGATGAGCCGCACGTAGTTATCGTGCGCCATCTCCCGGATCAGGTCGGCGACCTCCTCGGCGTTGCGCCGGGCCATTTCTTCGGCCGCGGCCTGGTTCTTGGGCTGGTCGTATTCCCCGGGCACCTTGCGGGCCACGTGGGTTTCCTCCGGCACGCCCACGATGCCCCGGCTGGCGACCCGTTCGGGGGAGGTGGTGTTGTACAGGTGCACTTCACCGCCGGCCCGCCCGGCCTCGGCCACCAGATAGGAGAAGGCCCCGCCGCGGGCGCGGGCCAGGGCCACAAAGTTCGGGAACGGTCCGGTGTCCACCGCAGTGTTTTCCACCTTCAGGCCCGGGATGATTTCATTGAGCACCACCTGTCCGTCGTGGACGGCAACCATGCGGGCCACCGGGGCGCGCAGCCCCTCGACCGGCTGCAGGGCTTCGGTCATTGCTGAGATGTCGCGAGGATCCGCTTGCTGACTTTTGAGGGTCTTGGCAACTTCATCAGGTAGCCGGTCAGCGGCCTCCTGCGCCGCCGTGGTTCCCAGCGAAGCATCTGCCAAAACAGTGCTCCAAGAGCCGGTCTTTCGATAGAGCGAAGCGTCGATTCCATTAGAATCCGCGCGCAGTGCCATGCTGACTCCCTTCCGCACGCGACCGTTGCAGTCGCGCAGCGACTAGATCCGTGTGACTAACCTAACACCCCAAGTGGTTCCCCGGAAGAGGTGCGGCTCATCAGCTGGTGTCTTGCCAGTGTGCCCCATCGCGACGGTTCATGGCACCGCAGAAGACCGGTTCTGCGGTGCCTTTGAGGGAACTACCAGCGCCCGCGCCAGTATTGTGGTGGGATGGCAGGTTCGGCCTGTAGGGTGTGCGCGGCGCGGTTGGCCCACTGCGGGTCGCCCAGCGCGGCCCGTCCGATGCTCACCCCGTCCGCAGCGCCGGTGACCAGGACCTGTTCGGCCTGCACCGGGTCGGTAATCGCCCCGACGGCGGTGACGAACGCGTCCTGCGGCAGCCCCTGGCGCACGGCGGCGGCCAGCGGCACCTGGTAGCCCGGGCCGCTGGGGCCGTGGAAGGCGCCGATCCCGGCACTGGAGATGTCAAAGGCCCGCACCCCCATCTGGTACAGCTCCCCGGCCAGGCGCACCGTGTCCGCAATCCCCCAGCCCTGCGGCACCCAGTCCTCCCCGGAGAAGCGGATGCCCAGCACCTTCTCCTGCGGCCAGACCTCGGCCACCGCCTGCACCACCTGCTTCAGGTAGCGCACCCGGTTCTCGTAGCTGCCGCCGTACTCGTCGGTGCGCGTGTTGGACAGCGGGGAGAGGAACTGGTGGATCAGGTAGCCGTGGGCGGCGTGGATCTGGATCGCGTCGAACCCGGCAACGTCGGCACGCTGGGCGGCCGCCGCCCAGTCGCGCACCGAACGCTGGATCTGTTCGATGCTCATTGCGGTGGACGGGGCCAGCCCGTAGAGGTCAGAGGGGCTGGAGGTATAGGTCTGCCAGCCGCCGTCCTGCTCGCCGATGCTGCCGGTCTTGCCGTCCTTCGCCGGGCCGGGCAGCCAGGCGTAGGTGGAGGCCTTCGCCCCGGCGTGGGCCAGCTGCACGCTGATCTTCGCGCCGTGGGAGTGGACGTAGTCCACGATCGGCGCCCAGGCCCGCTCCTGTTCGTTGTTCCACAGCCCGGCATCCCGATCCGAGATCCGCCCCTCGGCGGCGACCGCGGTGGCCTCGGTGTGGATCAGGGAGAACCCGCCGTGGGCCATCGAGCCCAGGTGCACCAGCTGCCAGCTGGTGGGCACCCCGTCGCGGGCGTCGACCGCGTACTGGCACATCGGGGCCAGCACCACGCGGTTGCGCAGCTCAAGGCCCTGCCCGTCGCGGGTGGGAATGGTGATGGGGGTAAAGAGTTTGCTTTGCGCCATGCTAGGTGTGACACCGCCGCCGGCGGCATTATTCCGTCCCGCACGCGCCCGGTGCCCAAATGTTGGCGGTGTCACACCCCGGCGCCGCTACATCCCGCCGAAGTTTTGCACCACGCTCATGGCGACGCTGAAGTACACGACCAGCCCGGCCGCGTCGACGAACGTGGAGATGAACGGGTTGGAGAACACCGCCGGATCCACCCGCAGCAGCTTGCCGATGATCGGCATGATCCCGCCCACCGCCGCGGCGATCGTGCACAACGCCACCAGGGTGATGCCGATGATCACCGCCACCTGCAGGTCAAAGACCAGGCTGGCGATCAGCAGCGCCAGCGAGCCCAGGCACAACCCCAGGATCCCGCCCACGCGCACCTCGCGCAACAGCACCCGGCCCAGGTCCGCCACCCGGATGTCCCCAACCGCCAGGGCGCGGGTCACGGTGGTGGCCGCCTGGTTGCCGGTGTTCCCGCCGATGCCCACCACCAGCGGGATGAACAGGCTGAGCACCACCATGGACTCCAGGGTCTCCTCGAAGCTGGAGAGCACCTGCACGGTCAGGGTCGCGCCGATGCCCAGCACCAGCAGCCACACCAGCCGGGACTTGACCAGTGAGCGGATCGGGGTGGTCAGGTAGGGGCGGCGCAGCGGTTCGGTGCCGGCTCCGCGCGCCGAGCGCTCCTCTTCCTCCAGGTCGATCAGCCGGATGGCATCGTCGATGGTCAGCACCCCCACGACCCGTTCCTCCAGGTCGAGCACGGGCATGACCATCACCCGGGTGTCGATGGTGCGCCGCGCAGCGACCGCCACCGGTTCGTTCGCGGTGGCGGTGTAGGGCTCGCTGGCCAGTTCGCCGACCAGCTGCTCATCATCCGCCCCCATCAGTTCACGCAGGCTGACCACCCCGACCAGGCGCCGCGCGCCGTCGGTGATCAGCACGGTGTAGATGCTTTCCACATCGTCCATGACCCGGTGGATGCGCCGCATCGTCTGGGCGACGCTGAGACCGGGGTGGGTGGTGACGAAGTTCGGGCTCATCACGTGGCCCACCACCCCGGAGGAGTAGCCCAGCAGCACATTGGTTTCACGCCGTTCACGCTCCCCCAGGCCCTGCAGCAGTTTGGCGGCGACCTGGGCGGGAAGCTCATCCAGCAGCGCCACCCGGTCATCGGGGTCCATCGCGGCAAAGACCTCGGTGACCGGGTGGCCCTGCATGGCCTCGAGCAGTTCGGCCTGCACGGGGGCGTCGAGCATCTCGAAGACGTCCATGGCCCGGTCCTTGTGCAGCATCCGGTAGGCGATCGCCGAGTCCTTCAGCGGCAGGCTTTCCAGGTGCTCAAGCACCTCGGGGACCTCCAGGGCGTCCAGCACCCGGGACAGTTCGGCCATGTCGCGCTCGTCAATGGCGCGACGGATCATACGGGAAGTAGTTGAGAAATCTACCTTGTCGGTGGTGTTCACTGGCATCAGTCCAAACACGGTTCAGGGGCGCGCCGAGACCCGCCCTTCCGCAGATTTCCGCGGGCTTTTGCAGGAAGCCCGGAACGAAGCCCGCTTCTTGGATGCGGGGATAAATCTACTGGTCAGGCAGCTGGCGCGCTGGCGAATGGGGTCATGGTCGCGAGACCCCCGTGCATGACTGAGTACTTCCGGGCTAGCGGGCCAGGAACAAAGAGGGAACGGAGGTTCGCGTGGTGGTAGATCGACTCGGTCCGTCTTCCATGCGGTTCACCTCCTGGATTGGTCGGGGATCGGCACCCCGGAACGTATCCTTACCTCTTAGTTCTATCACCGAACGGTTGCTTTCCCGAATCGGTGCCGCGAATCTCACAGCCCGTGACGCCCCGGCAGGGCCGCATTCGGTGGAACGCTGCCAGGCATCGAACGATGCCGGGTGAGCGCTTTAAAGGTGTGTCCCCACTAATGACGGCGCGGTCAAGGGGTGTTTCTCCAGTCCCGGGGCTCACCGCGTTAAATGGCAACGGGTGGCGGAGCATTCCGCCACCCGTTGGGTGTCCGCGGCCGCCGACGGTGCTGCCCGCCGCGGCTCAGGCGTCGGCGATCAGCATTCGACGACGTTGACGGCCAGGCCGCCCATCGCGGTTTCCTTGTACTTGTCGCTCATGTCCTTGCCGGTTTCGCGCATCGTGATGATCACTTCGTCCAGCGTCACGTGATGCTGCCCGTCGCCCATCAGGGCCATCTTCGCGGCGTTCACCGCCTTGGAGGCGGCGATCGCGTTGCGTTCGATGCACGGTATCTGCACCAGTCCCCCGATCGGGTCGCAGGTCAGACCAAGGTTGTGTTCCATGGCGATCTCCGCGGCGTTCTCCACCTGGGCGGGGGTGCCGCCCAGCACCTCCGCCAGGCCGCCTGCGGCCATGGAGGAAGCCGAACCGACCTCACCCTGGCAGCCGACCTCTGCCCCGGAGATGGAGGCCTGCTCCTTGTAGAGCACGCCGATGGCCCCGGCGGTGAGCAGGAACTTGACCACGGCCTCGTGCTTTTCCTCCTCGTTCCAGAACTTGGCGCCCGGAGCGTAATGGGTGGCGTAGAACAGGACGGCTGGGATGATGCCGGCGGCCCCGTTGGTCGGGGCGGTGACCACCCGGCCACCGGAGGCGTTTTCCTCGTTGACGGCCAGCGCCACGAGGTTGATCCACTCCTGCCAGTAGACCGGGTCGCGGTCCTTGTCCTCCTTGCGCAGCCGGGCATGCCATTCCGGCGCGCGGCGGCGGACGTTCAGCCCACCGGGCAGCACCCCGGTGCGTTCCAGCGCCGAGTCCTTGCACTGTTCCATGACGTTGTAGATGTGCACCAGCCCGGAGTAGATTTCCTCCCGGGTGCGCCAGGTTTCCTCGTTGGCGAGCATGATCTGGGCGATCGACTTGCCGGTCTCGGCGCAGTAGTCCAGCAGCTGCGCGGCGGTGGTGAACGGGTAGGGCTGGGCCTTGACCTTTTCCTCGAGGTTTTTCTCGATCCGTTCCTCGGCGCCGTCCTTGACGATGAACCCGCCGCCCACCGAGTAGAAGGTCTCCTCCAGCAGCGTTTCACCGCTGGCGTCCAGCGCCGCGAACTTCACGCCGTTGGTGTGCCGGGGCAGGATGGTCAGCGGGTGTTGGATCATGTCGGGCACCGAGTAGGCGATGTCCTTGCGGGAGCCGAGCTGCTCGGCCAGGCGCAGCGGTGCGCCGGATTCGATGTCGGCCAGGCGCTCATCGACCTGTGCGGGCAGGATGCTTTCCGGCTCGTAGCCCTCCAGCCCCAGCAGGATGGCGGTGAAGGTGCCGTGTCCCCGCCCGGTGGCAGCCAGCGAACCGTAGACATCAACCCGCACGGTTTCCAGCTGCTCCAGGTATCCCTTGTTCACGACATGGGAGATGAAGGCATGGGCCGCGCGCATCGGGCCCACGGTGTGGCTGGATGAGGGGCCGATACCCACAGAAAACAAATCAAAGACGCTGATTGCCATCGCAGATCACTTCCTTAGGTATAACGAGACCGGCCGGGCCGGCCCTAAAGTAGGTGCGGGTTCCAGGGCTCGGCCTGGAACACCCGCGGTGTGGGAACGCGAAGTTCCCGTGATGACGAAGGGTCCGGAAAGTGCGTCCAGCGCACTTCCCGGACCCCTCATCGGGTGTTACCGGGTGTTACTTGGACACCTTCGGCAGCTCCGGGTAGAGCGGGTGGGCCGCAGCCAAATCCAGCACCCGCTGCTTCAACTCCCCAAGCTTGCCCGTACTACCCTCCACACCAGCAATCAACGTCTGCGCAATAACCTCCGCCACCTCAGCAAACGCCTCCTCCGAGAAACCACGCGTCGCCAACGCCGGGGTACCGATCCGCAACCCCGAAGTCACCATCGGCGGACGCGGATCAAACGGCACCGCATTACGGTTCACCGTGATCTCCACCTGCGCCAACAAATCCTCCGCCTGCTGGCCATCGAGCTCGCTGTTACGCAGATCCACCAACACCAGATGCACATCAGTGCCGCCGGTCAGCACGCTGATCCCCTTGGCCTCGACATCGGCCTGGGACAAACGCTCGGCCAGAATCCGCGCACCAGCCAACGTCCGCTCCTGGCGTTCCTTGAACTCTTCCGACGCGGCGATCTTGAACGCCACCGCCTTGCCCGCGATCACATGCTCCAACGGGCCGCCCTGCTGACCCGGGAACACCGCCGAATTCAGCTTCTTGGCAATCTCCGCCTCATTCGACAAAATAATCCCGCCACGCGGACCAGCCAAAGTCTTATGCGTGGTCGAGGTGACCACATGCGCATGCGGCACCGGCGACGGATGCAACCCCGCAGCCACCAAACCAGCAAAATGCGCCA